>JBEANP010000090.1:0-9882 GCA_041165385.1 Pseudomonadota bacterium
AGGTTGCCCAATTTTCAATTCGCGCAAGCGGCGAATGACGTAGGGGCCCGCGGCCAAACCAATCAGCAGTGCAGTCATTGCGGCCATTACTGCACGGAATGTCAGATACTGAAAGACACGAAAAAACCCAAGTTCGGGGGACTGTGTCTGCAACCATTGCGCCAAACTCAACAACATCAATGGCCTCCGTCGGAAAAATGAGCCATGACGGACTCGACAACGCGCTCCATGCGCATAAAGCGCGAGCCCTTAACCAGAATGCTTGACACGGCTGGCGCTGTGGCGATTGCGGCAGCGCACAAGTCGTCCATGGACGCAAAATGTTGCGCACC
Source organism: Pseudomonadota bacterium (assembly GCA_041165385.1). Lineage (GTDB taxonomy): Bacteria > Pseudomonadota > Gammaproteobacteria > Burkholderiales > Burkholderiaceae_C > Allorhodoferax. The sequence continues at coordinate 333 of JBEANP010000090.1, forward strand.
CGGAAATTCAGCAATCGCACTGCGCGTTGCCGCACCCGTGGCAAAAAAGTATTCAATTCCTTTAGCCTGCGCATAACGTCCCGCTTCCGCGTGAAACGCTGGGCCATGGTCGCCTACTTCGCCCATATCCCCCAAGACCAGCATCCGCGGGCTAGGCAGGTCTGCCAACACGTCAATAGCAGCGCGTACAGAATCAGGATTGGCGTTGTAGGTGTCGTCCACCAGTGTGACTTCGCGCTTCGCAGCAACCAGAGCCAATGCACGAGAGCGCCCTTTCACGGGAACAAAGGCGTTGAGGCCTTGTTCAACCGCGGTAAGGGGCACACCTGCTGCCAAAGCACAAGCAGCGGCAGCCAAGGAGTTTTTCACGTTATGACGACCGGCAATCGACAAGCTGTAGTTCAACTCAACGCCCAGGCCGCGCGCATGCACTTGCCATGCGCCGTGGGCCCATTCGGCTTGCACGCAACCCAAGTGGTTAGGCTGCGCGTTTTGCGCCATGGAAAAAATGGAAGTTTGCCGATTGGCTGCCATATCACGCCATAGCGCGGAATGCGTGTCGTCTGAGGGGTAAATCGCGGTGCCGCTTGAAGGTAGCGAGGCAATGACACAACCGTTTTCTTGGGCAACTGCCTCCACCGTGTGCATAAACTCCAAATGCTCACGCTGAGCGTTATTGACCAAGGCCACCGTAGGCAGCGCCATGGCGGCTAACACGGCAATTTCGCCCGGGTGGTTCATCCCCAATTCCACCACGGCCATGCGGTGCGAAGCACGCAAGCGCAGCAACGTCAGAGGAACACCAATGTCGTTATTGAGGTTGCCACGGGTCGCCAGCGACGTGCTATCAGGGCAATACGCATCCAAGATGGACGCAACCATTTGCGTCACCGTGGTTTTGCCATTGCTACCCGTCACAGCAATCAAAGGCAGCGCGAATTGTTGACGCCATCCGGTCGCCAATTGCTGCAAAGCGGTAGAGGTGTTGGCGACTTCAATACGGGCTAATCCAGCGGGGTATTTGTCGAGAGATAGGCCCGCATGACACACCACCGCCACGGCGCCACGCTGCTGAGCCTCATGCAAAAAGTCGTTGGCATCGTACCGCTCACCTTTGAGGGCTACGAACAAGTCACCAGGCTCAATCGTGCGGGTATCGGTGTGCACCCGCTGGGGCCGCAAGCCAGCATCCCCCACCAGTCGCGCACCTGTAAGCCACTGTGCAGCTTGCTCTAAAGACATCATGAGCGTCATATCAAAGTTCCTGCGCCAGACGACCGCAATTGCAAAGCGCGTGTGGCATGAACCAGGTCTGAGAACTCAGTTTTACTGCCCGCAACTTCTTGGGTCGTCTCGTGGCCCTTGCCGGCCAACAAAATGACATCGTTGACGTCGGCCTGAGCTACTGTGTGGGCGATGGCAGCCGCACGGTCCAGTTGTACGTTGACATCATTGCCTTGAGGTAACCCAAGCAAAATGTGCGTAATGATGGCCTCGGGCTTCTCGTTACGGGGGTTATCACTGGTAACCACCACTTTATCAGCCCCCTTGCCAGCAATGGCGCCCATCAGGGGCCGCTTGGAGGCGTCGCGATCACCCCCGCAACCGAAAATGCACCAGAGCTTGCCATTGCGCTGCTCAGCCATGGGCCGTAAAGCAGCCAACGCCTGGGCCAATGCATCTGGCGTGTGTGCGTAATCCACAGCGACCAAAGGCTCGTCAACACCCCCCACACACTCCATACGACCAGGTACTGGGCTTAGCTGGCCGCACACCTCAACGGCGTATTGAAGGGGCACGCCCAAACACCGCATGGCACCAATAACACCGAGAAGATTCGACACGTTATAGGTCCCGATCAAACGCGTGTGCAAAGCGAAAATCGTGTCACCTTCGACCACATCCAACTGCATTCCTTGCGCTAAGTGACGTACATTGCGACCATGCAATCGGGTTGGCTGAATCTGCGACACCTGCCACACATCCAAGCCGCTTTGAAACAATTCATCTGCCAGTTCGGCGCCCTTGATGTCATCCACATTGATGACCGCGGCACATAAGCCTGCCCAAGAAAAAAGCCGCTGTTTGGCAGACCAATAGGCAGCCATGCTGCCGTGGTAGTCCAGATGGTCTTGCGAAAAATTCGTAAAAACGGCTACCCGCACATGGGTGCCATTCAAACGGTGCTCTTCTATGCCAATCGAAGAGGCTTCAACGGCGCAGACCTTCAAACCGGCATCCACAAATTCACGCAAAGTTTTTTGCAGCATGACCGGGTCTGGAGTCGTTAACCCAGTGGACACTACATGCGGTGGGCTGCCTACGCCCAAAGTGCCAATAACGCCGCAAGGCATCGCCATATTTGAAGGCAGTGCAGACAAGGCTTGCGCTAGCCACCACGCGGTGGATGTTTTCCCGTTGGTGCCAGTGATGGCAACGAGTGACAGGTCCTGAGAAGGCGAATTAAAAAACTCAGAAGCAATGGCGCCAGTGTCAACCTTGAGTCCTGGATAAGTTGCAAACCCGTTGCCATACAGGTCAAACACATCTGCACCCGCTTGCTCCATAAGACATGCACTCGCACCTTGTGCAAGTGCGCTTTGTGCAAACTTGCGTCCGTCTGTGGCAGTGCCTGGCCAGGCGATAAATCCGTCGCCAAGCACCAGCGCGCGACTATCTGCACGCAATGTACCGTTCACACGCGATTTCAACCACTGCGCGGCTTGGGAAGGTGTGTGAAGTTCGACCATCAGAAACTCTCGTCCACCGCAGTGGCCACAATTTGTGGGCGTACCGCCATGTCGGGCTGCACTGCCATCATGCGCAAGGTTTGTTGCACAGTTTCACTGAATACAGGTGCGGCGACTTCGCCACCAAAATATTTGCCTGCACTAGGCTCGTCCAGCATCACGCCCACAATGACGCGAGGCTTGTCTATAGGCGCCATACCAACAAACCAGCTGCGGTATTTGCGGTTGCCTTCGGTGCCGTACCCTTTGCCAATTTGCTTGTACGCTGTGCCCGACTTTCCACCGACCGAATACCCCTGGGTTTGCGCTTTAGGGGCCGTACCACCGGTACCTGCTGCCATTTGCAGCATCTTGCGCACTTCGGCAGCGGTAGCTGGAGAAAACACCGAAACGCCCACCGCAGGCTCACTACTTTTTAGCAATGTGGCGGGAATGATTTGACCGTCGTGGGAGAACACCGTGTACGAGCGCACCATTTGAAAGAGGGATGCAGACATGCCGTATCCATAGGACACTGTTGCCTGCTCAATCGGGCGCCAGCTCTTATAGGGGCGCAAGCGACCCGAAACCACACCTGGAAATTCGATCTGTGGCTTTTGCCCAAACCCCGCTTGCGAAAATGCCGACCACATTTCGCTAGCCGGCATTTGCATCGCAATTTTGGTTGTACCCACATTGCTGGACACTTGGATAACCTGCTGCACGCTGAGTGCGCCATGCGGATGGGAGTCCCTAATGGTTGCACCCGTAATCGTTACCGATCCCGGCGCCGTGTCAATAATCGTGCCGGGCTTGACACGCCCTGTATCCAAAGCAAGGCCAATCGTAAATGGCTTCATCACCGAACCAGGCTCAAACGTATCAGTCAAGGCGCGGTTCCGCAGTTGTGCGCCGGTGAGGTTTTGGCGTTTATCTGGCACATAGCTGGGGTAGTTAGCCAAGGCCAGCACCTCACCCGTGATTGCATCAAGAACTACCACGCTGCCTGCCTGCGCGCGATTCGTCATTACGGCGTCACGCAATTTTTGATAGGCGAAAAACTGGATTTTGCTGTCAATACTAAGCTGCAAATCTCGTCCCGCCACGGGTTGAACCACCTCACCTACGTTTTCAACAGCACGCCCCAAACGATCTTTGATCACGTGACGCATACCAGCACGTCCGAGTAACGCCGTGTTAAATAACAGCTCTACGCCTTCTTGTCCGTTGTCCTCCACATTGGTGAAGCCAACCACGTGAGCTGCGGATTCGCCCTCCGGGTATTGGCGCTTGTATTCTTTGCGCTGGTAGATGCCTTTTATATTGAGCTCTGCCACCTGCCGGGCAATATCTGCATCTACTTGGCGCTTCACCCACACGAACGATTTGTCGTCATCGCCTAGCTTTTTTGATAGCTCGGCTTGCGGCATATCCAGCAACTTGGCCAGCTTTTGAAGCTGTACTTTGTCAGCATCTACATCCTCCGGAATCGCCCAAATGCTAGGCGCTGGAACGCTCGATGCCAAAATCAAACCATTGCGATCCAGTATCCGGCCGCGATTCGCTGGCAAGTCCAGCGTGCGCGCAAACCGCACCTCCCCTTGGCGCTGGAAAAAATCATTCGCAAACACTTGGATATAGGCAGCACGTGCCGCCAAACCACAAAAAGCCAGCGCGATGGCTCCCACTACAAATTTACTGCGCCACACCGGCGTGCGGCTCGCCAGCAACGGACTTGAGGTGTACTGAATGCTGCGACTGCTCACGGAGCGGTCCTTACTGGCACAGAGTTCAATTCAGCGTAAGTCACGTAGGTGGTGATTGCTGGCAGCGCTTGGCGCATCAGCAGCTTTTCACGGGCAATTTTCTCTACCCGGGCCGGGATGGCTTGTGCGCGTTTTTCAACTTGCAGGCGCTCGAACTCCGTTTCCAGCCGTTTTGACTCAGCGCGCGCCTTGTCAAGCTCGGTAAACACGTGCCGAGACTCGTACTGCACACTCACCAAATACACGGCACTGGCAACAACGGAAAACGCCAAGACCAAGTTGATTCTCATCATGCCGTCGTCCTCACGGCCACACGCATGATGGCGCTGCGTGAACGCGGGTTGCCGCGAACCTCATCGGCGCAAGGTTTGATACGCCCCAGCGCCTGCAACTTCATAGCCTGTGGTGCGGCAAATGGCGCACGTCTGTCATACACCTCACGCGAATGTTTAGCGATGAATTGCTTGACGATGCGATCTTCCAGGGAATGAAAACTAATGACTGCCAGGCGGCCCCCAGGCTGGAGCACATCCAGACTAGCCTCTAACGCTTGTTGCAACTCCTCAAGCTCGGCGTTGATGAAAATCCGAAAAGCCTGAAATGTGCGCGTTGCAGGGTTCTGGCCCTGCTCGCGGGTTTTGACCGTGCCAGCCACGAGTTGGGCCAACTCGGTGGTGGTTGAAATAGCCCCCCGTTCCTGTCGGCGAGCAACAATCGCCTTTGCAATTGGCCCAGCAAACCGTTCTTCGCCATATTCACGTATCACCTCCGTGATTTGATTGACTTCTGCAGTAGCAAGCCACTGCGCCACACTTTGCCCACGCGTTGTATCCATACGCATGTCCAACGGCCCTTCAAACCGAAAGCTAAAGCCACGCTCCGGCGTGTCGATTTGCGGAGAACTCACACCCAAGTCCATCAACAAACCAGACACGCTGGAATTAGGCAACTCACCCAAGTTGGCAAAGCCTTCGTGTCGAATAGAAAAGCGTGGGTCGACAATCGATTGCGAATCGGCCACCGCCTGCGGATCTTTGTCAAATGCAATAAGGCGCCCATTGGCAGCCAAGCGCGACAAAATGCGCCGTGAGTGCCCGCCACGCCCAAACGTTGCATCTACGTAAGTTCCGCTATCGGCCAGCGGGTATGTAACCATCCCGTCGCTGAACAATGCATCAACTGCTTCGTTCAACAATACGGTGGTGTGGGGCCAAGTCGCTTCCACCACTGCAGCCTAAAAAGAAAAGTCTTTAAAGACGTCGGGCATGTCACCCTGCATCGCCTTGGCTTCTTGCGCGTCGTAGGTTGTCTTGTCCCACAACTCGAAATGATTGCCCATACCAAGCAGCGTGGTGTCTTTGCTGATGCCCGCAGCTTCGCGCAATTCCGGCGACACCAGAACACGGCCGGTGGAATCCATTTCAACATCCATCGCATTACCCAAAAAGATGCGCTTCCACCATTGGGCAGACATTGGCAATGCAGCAATTCGCTCGCGGAATTTTTCCCATTCTGGGCGTGGGAAAACCATAAGGCACCCGTGCGGGTGCTTGGTAATGGTGAGTTGGCCGTTCGCTGTGGCACTTAAAACGTCACGATGCCTGGTCGGCACAGAGAGCCGACCTTTTGCATCCAGACTGAGAGATGACGCCCCTTGAAACACGACAAAACACCTTTTTCTTGCAAACCTGCTTGATATTGCAATTTAGAGGCACTTTTCACCACTTAATTGCACTTTTTTGCACTGTATCAGCAAATGCAAGTCCCGCAAGATGCGTTACAAGATTTTTTTCAATGAAATCAACGACTTAGAAGCGTTTTTGAAGGCCGCCACGGCTTAAAAATCGTTCTAAATGAAGGACTTAGCGTTACTAATGAAAGTAACGCTTGAAGCCCCTAGCGCAGCGCAAAAATTTACAGTATGTAACGCGACAGGTCTTCGTTTTGACTTAGTTCAGACAAACGTGCATCGACATACGCGGCATCTATCTCTACGGTTTGGCCTGCCATAGATGCAGCATCAAAGCTCACATCATCGAGCAATCGCTCCATCACCGTTGCCAAGCGGCGTGCGCCAATATTTTCTGTGCGTTCATTCACTTCAAAGGCAATCCTGGCCAGTCGGGTGATGCCCTCGGGGGTGAACTGCAAAGTGACACCCTCAGTAGCAAGCAGGGCTTGGTACTGACGGGTAAGAGAGGCTTGGGTTTGCGTCAAGATTGCCTCAAAGTCTGCGACTGACAGCGATTGAAGTTCAACGCGAATTGGAAAGCGGCCCTGCAATTCAGGAATCAAGTCACTGGGCTTGCTCAAATGAAAAGCGCCGGAAGCCACAAACAAAATGTGGTCCGTCTTCACCATGCCATATTTGGTGGAAACGGTAGTACCTTCTACAAGGGGCAATAAATCGCGCTGCACACCCTGGCGCGAAACCTCCGCACCACTGCCTTCACCGCGTGATGTGACTTTGTCAATTTCATCAATAAAGACAATTCCATTTTGCTCCAACATACGTAGTGACTGGGAGCGAATGTCGTCTTCGTTGACCAACTTGGCGGCCTCTTCATCGGCCAGTAGCTTCTGGGCTTCACTGATTTTCAGCTTGCGGGTTTGTTTCTTGGATTGGCCCACTTGCCCAAACATCCCCCGCAACTGCTCTGTCATTTCTTCCATACCGGGTGGCCCCATTATTTCCATTTGCGGCAACTGTACGGCCACATCGAGTTCTATTTCTCGATCGGCCAGTTGCCCTTCGCGCAACTTCTTGCGGAATGTTTGGCGCGCGGTGCTTTCAGGCGCATCGGCTGCTGAGAATCCGATTTCGCTTCTGGCGGGTGGGATCAAAATATCTAAAATCCGCTCTTCTGCCGCGTCTTGCGCACGCTCACGCACCTTGATTTTCTCAGCCTCGCGGGTCTGCTTCACCGCAATTTCAGCCAGATCGCGAATGATGGAGTCCACGTCTTTGCCTACATAGCCCACTTCCGTGAACTTGGTTGCCTCCACCTTGATAAATGGGGCATCCGCCAAGCGCGCAAGGCGCCTTGCAATCTCTGTTTTACCCACACCCGTAGGGCCAATCATCAGAATATTTTTGGGAGTGATCTCATGCCGCAGTGCAGAGTCCACCTGCTGCCGGCGCCAGCGGTTACGCAATGCGATGGCAACTGCACGTTTGGCCTGCGCTTGTCCAACAATGTGCTTGTCTAATTCGGCAACGATTTCCTGCGGAGTCATGGCAGCTTTCAATCCAGGGTTTCAATGGTGTGGTGCATATTGGTGTAGATGCACAATTCGCCTGCAATTTCGAGCGATCGTTTGACGATGTCTGGCGCCGAAAGCTCAGTGTGGTTGAGCAGCGCCACAGCGGCAGCCTGGGCATATGCCCCGCCCGAGCCGATGGTCACTATGCCGTTTTCAGGCTCCAGAACATCACCATTTCCGGTAATGATCAGGGAGGCATCTCGATCGGCTACAGCAAGCATGGCCTCTAAGCGCCGCAACACCCGGTCCGTGCGCCAGTCTTTGGTCAATTCGATGGCAGCGCGCACGAGGTGGCCTTGGTGCTTTTCCAGCTTGGCCTCGAATCGTTCAAACAGAGTAAACGCATCAGCCGTTGCACCCGCAAAGCCGGCAAGCACTTTGCCGTGGTGAAGCTTTCGCACCTTACGGGCGGTGCCTTTGACCACAATGTTTCCCAGAGTGACCTGGCCATCTCCGCCGATTGCAACCGAATAGCCATCCGGAGTTTTCCGGCGAACGCTGATGATGGTGGTGCCGTGAAATTGTTCCATATGAAATTAGACTTGGACGTCGACCCGAAACACAAAAATTGCAAAGGACAGCAGTGTTGCGAATTGCGCCATTACACGACTCGTGGGAGCACGCGTGCGTGCTCGTTGATACCGATGACATTGAAAAAAGCAGCTACTAACCGATGCACTTCTCGGAACTGCACCTGGCGGCCCTGCGTTTCGTGCACTGCGGCCCAATTCAAAATATTCCCGGCTGCGGCAAAGTCTACTCTAAGCAATGCGGTACAAGACACGATGATCGGGCCGTCAACTGTCAATGCATCTAAACGCGCCAACAATTGACTAGCATCCCCCAAAACTTCACCGCGTAACTCAAGTGGCAGCACATCGTTAGCAGTGATTCCCATCGTCTGTGTGGTGCAGGCATCTGAATCGTTGACGTCTAGTTCTTCAAAAACACACCGCGGGGCTTGCCATGCAATCGGTGCCACGCCGTAGGTGACACAGTAGTGCAGCGCAGCCAACTCAAATTCGTCATGCAGTCGCATCGCGCGCAACGCTGTAAGCCGGATGTGCCACCAAGTAGAGTCGACACCACGATCATTGGTCGGAGTCATATCCTGCAACTGCCCGCGAAGGACACTAGCGCCAGAGAATCGAAGAGCCACCGGCTCTTCACACAAACTATGGAATAAGGCTTCTAACAGTGGCAGAGCATCTGGCGAAATCACCTCTAGCTTGGACCATTCCATATGCCAAGGCATGGGGTTTGCAGAAAGTAAGTCGCGCAAATTTTTCAATGCAGGGGCGTTCAGTGTCTGCGGACAAGCCCAAAGTGGCTCATTTTGGCTTCTGATATGCACGCTTGGTTCAGTGTCGCAATAACCTGTACTGGCTGGCGCGTCGGACAATGAAATCCACTCGGGAGTCTTGCTGTCGAAGTACGCGCCAAACTCTTGCACTACATGCTCAAATGACACCGGCTTATTGGTTGCCCGGTATAAGTCTAAAAGGGCGGCGACCCATGGTCGACCAGCCTGCGTCGTCACGCCACCCGCACGCAAAGCCTGTAAAAGTCCGTGCTCGGCACCAACATCATCACGATTGGCAAAGCGAATTGCCGCCTCATCTAGCTCCGGGTCACTGGACATGTCTTCGGGCGACATGGCGAACAACGCTGACGAGGTAAACCCATCATCACCCTGCTCATAATGCTTTACCCCATCAGCGGTCGTGGAGGCATTGACCGGCCTGCCCTCGCCCACAAAATGAGTACCAGACACCATTTGCGTAATGACCG
>JBEANP010000091.1:0-9878 GCA_041165385.1 Pseudomonadota bacterium
TATAGAGCTGATAGAAACTGTAGACTTTGAAGCGACGCAAATGTTTGGCGGTATGGATGACGAAGGTATGCCATCCGCGGTGGCAGATTCCAAGCGTCAGCAGCAGCCCGATTTAGCGGCGACTCACGATGTGTTGACCCCTAACTTGGAAGACTTTGATTTTGACTTTGAGGTCATGGGTGCGCAAACGGGTGCGCCTGATCCCTTCGTAGTTGAGATACCAGAGCTCAGTATTGATCTTGATTTGTCTTTCGACACCGATGCTGACGCAGTCACTGTTGGCTCCATTTTGACGGAAATGCTGCCGGAAAGCCCTGCAGAAATTATCGGAGATGCACTTGCAGCTGTGCTCCAAGACGAATCAGCAGAACCCGAGTTGAGTCAAGGCCCACAGGAATCTCCAGAGCCTCTAGAGCCGGTGAAAGTTATCGGATCATTGCGCTTGAGCATTCCGCTCTACAACGTCTACTTGAACGAGGCAGATGAGTGGTCTAGGCGATTACAAACCGAATTGAGCGAATGGGGGCTTGAGTGGCATCAAGCGGTTCCTGATTCGGTTGTGACACTTGCACACTCGCTGGGTGGTAGCTCTGCAACTGTCGGTTTTACGGCCCTTTCCGATATTGCCAAATCGTTAGAGCGCGCCGTAGAACACGTTCAACTCTATGGTGAAGGATCAGACGATATTGCATTGGCGTTCAGCAATGCTGCAGAGGATATCCGTCGGTTGTTACATCAATTTGCCGCTGGCTTTTTGAAGGAGCCAGACCAAGCGCTCCTTGATGCGCTGCATGCTATCACCGAGATGGAGTTCGAAGCACCTACTTTGGAGCCATTGCGATCGGATGTGGAAGCGTTGCTCCCAGAAGCGCAAGAGTTTATTGCGCCTGTGGCCGTTCACAACGAGCCGGTTGCAGCATCCTTCGCCGCTGCACCTGTTAGCGTTGCAGCAGTCAGCGATGACCAGATAGATGCGCTAGACCAATTTGACGAGGACCTGTTGCCTATCTTTCAGGAAGAAGCCGAAGAGCTTTTACCTGCGTTGGGTACTGCGTTACGCCAATGGGTCGCGCGTCCGGACAACTTGAGCGCACGTGGTGAAGTGCTGCGTGTGCTGCACACCCTCAAAGGCAGCGCCCGACTCGCGGGTGCCATGCGCTTGGGTGAGATGGCGCACCGTATGGAATCCAGTGTGTTGCATTTGGGTTCGGAAAATTTGCAGGCGGTGCAGCTTGAGCCACTGTTGTCGATGTTTGACGCGATTCAAGGGACATTTGAAGTGCTGGGCATCGAACCGGCAGCTGACGCGGTGCTTGCGCTGGCCGAGCCAGTGCCAGCATCGAATTCGGAGCTTAGTGCTGCGGCCACTATCAGAGCGACGTCTAAAGTTGCAAATGCAGCAGTTTTGTTACCCACTACGACTAGGGTGGTTGGCAATCAGTCGGTGCGGGTCCGTTCGCAGCTCCTAGACCGCTTGGTTAATCAGGCTGGTGAAGTCCTGATCAGTCGCTCGCGAATAGAGTCCCATCTGGTTCAGTTGCGCGGTTCGCTGTCGGAATTGGACGGCAATCTTGGCCGGTTGCGCAAGCAGTTGCGCGATGTGGAGTTGCAAGCCGAGTCACAGATGCAGTCACGCTTGGCCCAAACAAAAGATGCAGATGCAGGGTTCGATCCCTTGGAGTTCGACCGCTTTACCAGGGTGCAAGAACTCACCCGGATGATGGCCGAGTCTGTCAACGACGTGGCGACTGTGCAGCGCAGCTTGCAGCGAGTGGTTCAGAGCACAGAAGATGATTTGATTGCTCAAGGGCGCCAGGCGCGCGAATTGCAACGTGACTTGCTACGTACACGTATGGTCGAGTTCGACGGAATTTCTGATCGCTTGTATGGCGTAGTGCGACAAGCTGCCAAAGAATCTGGCAAGCAGGTGAAGCTCGATATTGTGGGTGGGTCTATTGAAATGGACCGCGGTGTGCTAGATCGTATGACGCCTGCTTTCGAGCATATGTTGCGAAATGCGGTGGGCCATGGCGTCGAATCCGCTGAGGTTCGACTCGCGCTGGGCAAGCCGGTAGCGGGTAATATCATTGTTGAAGTGCAACAAGAAAGTAATGACGTCTCGGTTTCGTTCAGTGATGATGGCGGAGGCTTGCACTTAGAAAAAATTCGGACCAAGGCGATTGCCAAGGGGCTTATTGCCGTAACCGATACGCTGACCGACGCTGATGCAGCAGCACTGCTTTTTATGCCGGGCTTTTCTACTGCCGAACAAATCACTGAGCTTTCTGGCCGAGGTATTGGCATGGATGTAGTTCTTTCTGAGGTAAATGCTTTGGGCGGTCGCATTGAGACCAAGACGACGCAGGATGAGGGTAGTACATTCAAATTAGTCTTGCCTTTGACCACCGCGGTGACTCAGGTGGTGTTGTTGCGAATTGGTGAGTTCACCATTGGTGTGCCCTCTAACCTGATGGAGACGGTGGTGCGCGTGTCACCTGCAACGCTAGAGCAGTCTTATGCAAGCGAGTCGTTTGACATTGCTGGGCAGAAGACTGCATTTTATTGGTCGGGCGCGCTACTTCAAGTGTCTGCGCAGAGCACAGAACCACTGGGCAAAACTATCCACGTCGCGGTTTTTCGCAGCGCCGGGCAGCGCTTGGCTTTGCACGTCGATGAAGTCTTGGGCAATCGCGAGGTCGTGGTTAAAAACTTGGGACCACAATTAGCTCGACTGCCAGGTCTTGCCGGCATGTCGGTATTGGCGTCTGGTGCTGTTGTTCTGATTTATAACCCGGTGGCACTTGCCACTGTGTATGGTGACCAAGCGCGCCAGCTGTATAAGTCAGCAACGACCAAGGGGGACACTTCAATTAGTGCGTTGGATGGGGTTTTAGTGCCGACTGTAGGTAATTCGGTCATTCCGCTTATCTTGGTAGTAGATGACTCCATCACAGTGCGCCGCGTCACGCAGCGATTGCTTAAGCGCGAAGGTTATCGTGTTGTGTTGGCCAATGACGGTTTACACGCTTTGGAAAAACTGCAAGAAGAAAAACCCACTGTGGTGTTGTCAGACATCGAAATGCCGCGCATGGACGGTTTTGATTTGGTACGCAACATTCGCGCAGACAGCAAGCTATGCGACTTGCCTATCATCATGATCACCTCGCGTATTGCTGAAAAACACCGCGAGCATGCCAAAGATCTGGGTGTGGATCACTACCTGGGCAAGCCGTATTCTGAAGAAGGCTTGCTTGAGCTGGTTCGCAGCTACTGCGCTGTGTCGGCTGATTCGTAAGTTGCTTTTTTAACCACTGCGTAGCGCCGCAAAGTGCCAGCGCGGGCGCTAGCGTGGTCAACTATGGGTAGCGGGTAGGTCTGCCCCAGTGTGATGCCAGCTGCTTGTAATTCCAAGGGTTTTGCCGCCCACGGGGCATGAATACTCTTGGGACCTAAGCCTGCAAGCCGAGGCAAATAGCGCTTGATGAACTTGCCTTGCGCGTCGAACTTTTCACTTTGCGTAACAGGATTAAAAATTCTGAAATAGGGCTGTGCGTCGCAGCCGCTGGAGCTAACCCATTGCCACCCGCCGTTGTTGGCGGACTGATCGAAATCATTAAGGTGTGCCGCGAAATAACGCTCCCCCCAACGCCAATCGAGACCGAGGTGTTTCACCAAAAAGCTGCCCGCTACCATGCGCAGGCGATTGTGCATGTAGCCCGTTTGGTTGAGCTGCAGCATAGCGGCATCTACCAGCGGGTAGCCAGTGGCACCTTGGCACCAAGCATCGAAAAACTGTTGTGCTTTGGCACCGTCAGCCCACGCAATGGCGTTGTATTCGGGTTTGAAGGCCCCCGTAGCCACTTGGGGGAAGTTGGCTAATATTTGAAAATAAAAATCTCGCCAGCACAACTCACTAAGCCAAGTGGTTGCGCCAGTGCTGCCAGCCAGTTGTCGCTGAATGGCAAGCGATACCAAGTGCCGGACGGATACGGTTCCAAAGCGCAGGTGTACACCCAAGTAACTCGGCCCTTTGACAGCTGGAAAGTTGCGCGTTTCATCGTACGCGTCCATGCGCTCCCAAAAATCGTCCAGTAATTGCTGCGCACCCGACATGCCAGTGGGAATTTTGAGCGCATTGAGGTTGGTCGACTCAAAGCCAATATCTGCCAATGTGGGCACTGCCTGCACTAAATTGTCCGGGCGGGCCGCCAGTACGGTTCCTATGTCTTGTATTGAATGGGTTTGGATCGGGTCATGGCCTAACTTGGCCCGCCAGGCTCGCATATAGGGGGTAAATACGCCATAAGGCTTGCCCGTTTGGGTCAGTACTTCTTCCCTTTCAAAGATCACGTGGTCTTTAAATGTGAAAAATTGCACTCCACTGTCCTTCAGCAGAGTTTGCACCTGCGCATCGCGTGCGATAGCTTGAGGCTCGTAATCGTGTGCTGCAAATACGGCTTGAGCGCCAAGCTGGGTTGCCATGGCGGGAATTTCTGCCACTGCCTGCCCATGAATGACGATCAAACCGGCCTTGGCATGCCCCCGCAGGGTCCTTAGCTCTGCATCCAATTCCACCAGCGATTCACGAATGAATTCGACACGCCGGTCTTGCCTGTGAAGCAAGTCCAAGATGCTGCGATCAAATACAAAGACACAATGCACTTTCTGGCACTTTTGCAGTGCATTGCTCAGTGCTACGTTATCGTGTGTGCGCAAATCGCGCCGAAACCAGACCAGTCCTGTCTCAAATTGTTTTTGCATAGCACCCGTTAAAATGAAAACATGCCCAGTGATTCTGCACCCATCAACCTTACCAATCATTTCTTGATTGCGATGCCGGGGTTGGAAGATGCCCTATTTTCTAAAAGTGTGGTGTACGTCTGTGAACACACTGAGCGCGGCGCACTGGGTTTGGTCATAAACAAACCGGCAGACATGACGATGCAGCTGCTCTTTAGCAAAATTGAACTGCCACTGCAACGCGCGGATTTGACCGATAACCCAGTGTTTCATGGTGGTCCTGTACAGACAGAGCGAGGCTTTGTTTTGCATGAGCACATTTTTATCACGCCCAATGAGGCACGGGAGTCGCTCTATGCCTCTACGCTCATCATTCCTGGGGGGCTGGAGATGACCACCTCCAAGGACGTATTGGAAGCCTTGTCCAGCGGCACCGGCCCCAAGCGCGTTATGGTGACACTTGGCTATTCTGCGTGGGGCGAAGGACAGCTAGAAACCGAGTTGGGCGAAAACAGCTGGCTCACGGTGGATGCAGACCCCGCTGTCATTTTTGATACGCCGGTGGCGCAGCGCTACGACAAGGCGCTAGCGCTGCTGGGCTTAGAAGCTTGGATGATTTCTAATCAAGTGGGCCACGCATGACCGAGGCAGCAGCCAAAACGCTGTCCACCTTTATCGCGTTTGATTTCGGCATGAAGCGAACGGGCGTTGCGGTGGGCAACCGCATCATGGGTACTGCGCAGCCGCAGGGGTCGATTCATGCGCAAGGGGATGCGCGCTTTGAGCACATCGCCCAACGCCTTAAAGAGTGGCAACCCGACGCGATTGTGATTGGAGTGCCCTACCACCCCGATGGCGCAGCGCATGAAAACACCACACGCGCCAAAAAGTTTGGCCGTCAACTGCATGGTCGTTTTCATTTGCCGGTGTTTGAGGTGGACGAGCGCTACAGCACCACCGAGGCTTTGTCGTCAGGCGCTAAAGATGCAGATGCCGCATCAGCCTGCATTATTTTGGAACAGTTTTTGAGGAGCTTGAATTGAGCACACAGAACACGGACGGCACTACCACCAGCGGTTCCCGAGCGCTTTTGCCGGATGCCGAAGCGCTTTACCTGGAGCTGTTGCGCGGCGTGCGCCAAATTTGCGGCACATCGACCCGCTTGGTGGGCATTACCTCGGGCGGCGCATGGTTGGCCGAGCGCCTGCAGGCAGACCTGCAACTGCCAGGCAAAGCCGGCACTATTTCTTCGGCCATGCACCGTGACGACTTTGCCCAGCGGGGCTTGTCATCTGGCGGACAAACCAGCTTGCCTTTCGACGTAGGTGGCGCAGACATCTTGATACTAGACGACGTGCTTTTCACTGGACGCACCATACGCGCGGTGATCAATGAGTTGTTTGACTATGGACGCCCAGCGAGCGTGCGCCTGGCCGTGCTGGTGGACCGTGGCGGCCGCGAATTACCCGTACAAGCCGACTTTGCAGCGGGCCGTGTGAGCTTGGGTAGCGATCAGTCTTTGACACTTGCCCGCAGTGACGCTGGTATTTTTAGCTTTAACCTGAAAGAGGGTGTATAGGTGCTTTACAAACGCAACCCCCAACTCAACAAACATGGCGAGCTGATTCACTTGCTTTCGGTAGAAGGCTTGCCTAAAAGCATACTCACCCACATTTTGGACACCGCCACCAACTTTGTTTCGGTCAACGACCGCGAGGTGAAAAAGGTCCCACTGTTGCGGGGCAAGAGCGTGTTCAACCTGTTTTTCGAGAACTCCACCCGCACCCGCACCACGTTCGAGATTGCCGCCACGCGACTCAGCGCTGACGTAATTAATCTGGACATTGCCCGTTCCAGCGCGTCCAAAGGAGAATCGCTGCTGGATACCATTGCCAACCTCAGCGCCATGGCGGCTGACATGTTTGTGGTGCGGCACGGCGAGTCCGGCGCACCCTATTTGATTGCCCAGCATGTGGCACCCCATGTGCACGTGATCAACGCGGGTGACGGCCGCCACGCGCACCCCACGCAGGGACTGCTGGACATGTTCACCATCCGGCACTTCAAGAAAGATTTCACTAACCTGACCGTGGCTATCGTGGGCGATGTGCTGCACTCGCGCGTGGCGCGATCGGACATTCACGCACTCACCACCTTGGGCTGTGCCGAAGTGCGTGTGGTGGGGCCCAAAACGCTGGTGCCGTCCGACATGGCGCAAATGGGCGTGCGGGTGTGCCACACGCTGGAAGAGGGCATTAAAGACTGCGACGTGATCATCATGCTGCGTCTGCAGAACGAGCGCATGAGTGGTGCGCTGTTGCCCTCGATGCACGAGTTTTTCAAGAGCTATGGCCTCACCCCAGAGAAGTTGCAATTGGCCAAGCCCGATGCCATCGTGATGCATCCTGGGCCGATTAACCGCGGTGTAGAAATTGATTCTGCGGTGGTGGATGGCATGCAAAGCGTCATCTTGCCGCAGGTTACCTTTGGTATCGCCGTGCGCATGGCGGTGATGAGCATCGTTGCAGGAAATGAAGCATGAACATACTCATTCAAGGCGGTCGGGTTATCGATCCGGCCAGTGGTTTTGATGAAAAAGCCGACGTAGCGCTCGTCA
Organism: Pseudomonadota bacterium; assembly: GCA_041165385.1. Classification (GTDB taxonomy): domain Bacteria; phylum Pseudomonadota; class Gammaproteobacteria; order Burkholderiales; family Burkholderiaceae_C; genus Allorhodoferax. The sequence continues at coordinate 7,358 of JBEANP010000091.1, forward strand.
ATAATAGGGTTTCAGCTATTAAAAATATAGCAAATAACTTTCTGCCCGACCAAGTGATTGACGCCACTGGCTGCATCGTGATGCCTGGTTTGGTGGACTTGTGCGTGCGGCTGCGCGAGCCAGGTTACGAGCACGAAGGCATGTTGGCCTCCGAACTCGCTGCGGCCGTGGCCGGTGGCGTGACCAGCGTTGTGTGCCCCCCCGACACCGATCCGGTGCTGGACGAGGCTGGTTTGGTGGAAATGTTGCGTTACCGTGCGCAGGCACAACACAAGGCGCGTGTCTACCCCTTGGGTGCGCTTACCCGCAACCTGCAGGGCGAAGTACTCACCGAAATGGGCGCACTGACCCAGGCGGGTTGTGTGGCATTCAGCCAGGCCGAAGTGCCGCTGGCCAATACCCAAGTGACCTTGCGTGCACTGCAATATGCCAGCACATTTGGCTATCCGGTCTGGTTGCGGCCCCAAGAAGTATTTTTGGGCAAAGGTGTAGCTGCCAGCGGACCATTGGCTACGCGCATGGGTTTGAGCGGCGTGCCTGTGGCTGCAGAAACCATTGCACTGCACACCATTTTTGAGCTGGTGCGCTCCACCCGCGCCCGCGTGCACCTGTGCCGCATCAGCAGTGCGGCCGGTGTGGAGCTGGTGCGTCAGGCCAAGTTAGAGGGCCTGCCGGTGAGTTGTGATGTGAGTATCAATTCTCTGCACTTAACTGACTTGGATATTGGCTACTTTGACAGCCGCATGCGCCTGAACCCACCTCTGCGCCAGCAGCGTGACCGCGACGCACTGCGTGCCGGTTTGCAGGACGGCACCATCGACGCACTGGTGTCCGACCACACCCCGGTGGACGAAGATGCCAAGGCGCTGCCGTTTGCTGAAGCCGAACCTGGCGGCACCGGGTTGGAGCTGTTGCTCAGCCTGGCACTCAAGTGGGCGCAGGGCAGTGGCGTGCCCCTGAACCGTGCGCTGGCCACGGTGACCAGTCAACCTGCACGTGTATTGGGTGCCGCTTTGGGCGATGCAGCGACCAGCGCAGGCCGTTTGCACGTGGGTGCGTTGGCCGACATCTGCGTGTTCGACCCCAACACCGCGTGGGTGGTAGAGCCTGCCGCGCTGCGCAGCCAAGGGCAGCACACGCCGTTTGGTGGTTATGAGATGCCTGGCCGCGTGCGCGCCACCGTGGTGGGTGGTCAAGTGGTGTTTGGTGGCTAGAGCGCCGGTGGCGGCATGACGGGGTTTTTACCGTGAAAAGTCTGATGGCATTTGTGCGGCTGCTACGCGTTGTGCTGCATTTGCTGGTTGGCGCGTGGACCATCCACAGGATTTTTCCTAAACTTTCCGAAGCTCAAAAAAACCAGCGAATTCAGGCTTGGGCCCTCGCTCTGCTTGCGCATCTAGCTATTAAATTAGTAGTGAAAGGTATGCAGCAACCCGGACCTGTGCTGCTGGTTTCCAACCATATTTCGTGGTTGGACATCGTGGTGATTCACGCCACTGGGCATTGCCGTTTTGTATCTAAAGCTGACGTGCAGCACTGGCCGGTGGTGGGTACGCTTGCCTCTGGGGCAGGCACTTTGTACATCGAGCGTGAGTCCCGCCGCGATGCGCTGCGCGTGGTACACCACATGGCCGAGCGTTTACAGGCGGGGGATGTGCTGGCCGTGTTTCCCGAGGGTACGACGGGCGATGGCAGTACCGTGCTGCCATTTCATGCCAACTTGCTACAAGCGGCTATTGCCGCACAAGCCCCGGTACAGCCCTTGGCCTTGCACTTTGTTGATGGCGCTACTACCGCCATATGCTTTGATCCCTGCTACATCGGGGACGACACTCTGCTGCAATCAGTGTGGCGTACCTTGCGTTCGCGGGATTTGCAGGCTGTGGTGCACTATGGCACGCCGCAATACGCCGAAGGCCGCGACCGTCGCGCGTGGGCTGCCGATTTGCGCGACATAGTTGTCTCGATGCGCAACGGTACCAAGGCCACATAAATCCGGAATGGGCCTAGCAGGGAGAGCAATCTTATGAACTTATCCATCACTCCCTCGGGGAATGACGTTACGGTTGAACATGAGTTGTTCACTTTGGGCCATCGGAACCTGGTCGTGACTGGCTTTGGCCAAATAGGGTTGTCTACCTTGGTTGCTTTCGCGGCCCGTGAGAATGTGGCTGAGGCTACCTTGCAGTGGTGGTGGCTTTTTATGCTGGTCAGTGGAGTCGTGTATTGGCTCGAATTTTGGCTGTTCAAGGGCATTGCCAAATTGCCAGAAGCTGACGCCAAGCAGCTGAAGAGTTGGCGGCTTCATCGGCGCACACTCCAGTTCGTTGTGGGCTTGGGTTGGGGCAGTTTGGGATTCTTGCTGGTGCCGGGCGCGCACTCGCACAACGTTATCGTAATGACGGCATTCGTTGGCATGCTGGGTTATGCCGGTGCAGCCAATACGGCCAACGATTTTCCGGGTTTCGTTGTAAGTGGTATTGCTATTGTGTCGGTCATGATGTCCCAGTTGCAGGCGGTA
>JBEANP010000092.1:0-9873 GCA_041165385.1 Pseudomonadota bacterium
CACGCCCTAGACTTTGTTGATACGGCGAAAAACACCCGTTGAATGCGCCACCGCGGCCGTGGATAGTGCGGAAGCAGCTCCTAAATCGATAGAGAGCTGCTCCCCAGCCCCACTTACGCCGCTTTCACCTTCAAGCGCCATGCATGCAGCAGCGGCTCGGTGTAGCCACTGGGCTGCTCTAACCCCTTGAACACCAGCTCCGTCGCCGCCTGGTACGCCGCACCGCCGAAGTTGCCCGCCATCGGCGTGTACAGCTTGTCGCCCGCGTTTTGCTTGTCCACCACGGCAGCCATGCGCTCGAATGTTTCGGTAATTTGCGCTTTGGTGACCACGCCGTGCAACAGCCAGTTGGCCATGTGCTGGCTGCTGATGCGCAGCGTGGCACGGTCTTCCATCAGGCCCACGTTGTGAATGTCGGGCACTTTGGAGCAGCCCACGCCCTGGTCCACCCAGCGCACCACGTAGCCCAAGATGCCTTGTGCGTTGTTGTCCAGTTCTTGCTGCTTTTCTGCATTGGTCCAGTTGGGAGTGCTGGTGACGGGGATCTGCAACAAGTTGTTGAGAATGCTGTCGCGCACTTTGTCGTAGTTGGTCTTCCCCAGATCTTTTTGAACATCAGACACCAGCACTTGGTGGTAATGCAAGGCGTGCAGCGTGGCACCGGTGGGGCTGGGCACCCAAGCGGTGTTGGCTCCAGCTTTGGGGTGGGCAATTTTTTGCTCCATCATGGCCTTCATCAGGTCAGGCATGGCCCACATGCCTTTGCCGATTTGCGCCTTGCCGCGCAGGCCGCTGGACAGGCCCACCAGCACGTTGTTTTTCTCGTACGCGGCAATCCAGGCGCTGGTTTTCATGTCGCCTTTGCGGATCATGGGGCCGGCCTGCATGGCGGTGTGCATTTCGTCGCCGGTACGGTCCAAAAAGCCGGTGTTGATAAACGCCACGCGGCTGCTGGCAGCGGCAATACAGGCTTTCAGGTTGACGCTGGTGCGGCGCTCTTCGTCCATGATGCCCAGTTTGACGGTGCTGTCTTTGAGGCCCAGCATCTTCTCCACGCGGCCAAACAGCTCAGCGGCAAAGCCCACTTCAGCAGGGCCGTGCATCTTGGGCTTGACGATGTAGACCGAGCCCTTGCGCGAGTTGCGGATGGCGTCCTTTTTGGTGCGGGCCAGGTCATGCATGGCAATAGTGGTGGTGACCACGGCGTCCATGATGCCCTCAGGAATCTCTTTGGTGGAGCCATCGGCGGCGGTGTAGGTGATGGCCGGGTTGGTCATCAGGTGACCTACGTTGCGCAAGAACATCAGGCTGCGGCCGTGCAGCTTCAGTGTTTTCTTGCCGTCCGCACTTTGACCTGCGGCGGTGTATTCGCGGTCCGCGCTCAAGCCACGGGTAAGCGTCTGGCCACCCTTCTCAAAGCTTTCTACCAGCGTGCCTTTCAAAATACCCAGCCAGTTGCCGTAGGCCAGCACTTTGTCGTCCGCGTCCACCACGGCTACCGAGTCCTCTAAATCAAGAATGGTGGACAGGGCGGCTTCCACCACCAAGTCGCTCATGCCAGCTGTGTCAGTTTTGCCGATAGGGGTGGCGCGGTTGACGATGATGTCCAGATGTAAGCCGTTGTGCTGCAGCAGCACCGACGATGGTGCCTTGGCCGTGCCCTGGAAGCCGATGAACTGGTCTTTGTTAGCCAGCTTGCTGGTAGTGCCATCTTTCAAAGTGACGACCAAATCGCCACCCTTGATGGCATAGCCAGTGGAGCCCAAATGCGAGCCCTTTTTCAGCGGTGCGGTGCGGTCTAGCACGTTACGTGCGTACTCAATTACTTTTTTGCCACGCTTAGGGTTGTAGCCGACGGTTTTGCCGTTTTTCTGGATGGACTTTTCGCAGCCCTTGTCTTCGCTGATCACATCGGTGCCATACAGCGCGTCGTACAGGCTGCCCCAGCGTGCGTTGGCGGCGTTCAGGGCGTAGCGGGCGTTCAGCACAGGCACCACCAGCTGTGGGCCGGCTTGTTTGGCCAGCTCGGCGTCCACATTGGCCGTGGTGATTTTTACCTTTTTGGGGTTGGGCACCAGATAGCCAATTTTTTCCAGAAACGCACGGTACGCAGGCATATCGCTGATGGGGCCTGGGTTGGCGGCGTGCCAAGTGTCCAGCTCGGTTTGCAGGCGGTCGCGTTCGGCCAGCAGAGCAATGTTCTTGGGGGCCAGGTCAGCCACGATGGCGTCAAAACCTTTCCAGAACACCTCTGGCGCTACGCCGGTGCCGGGCAGCACTTGTTCGTTGATAAAACTGTGCAGCACGGTGGCCACTTGCAGGCGGTGCTCAGAAGTGCGGGGCGTAGAAGACGACATGACAGACCTTTCCAGTAAAACAAATAATCGGTGGCGCACAGTACTGCCGGAAGGCGGTGCGTCCATAGCAGTACTGTATTGCATCCTTTGCGCGGCACTATATGGAAGAATATCAATCGATTCGTGACTTTTGAGGATGTAGTTCATGCCCATACGCCATTTGGTACTGCTGAAGTTCAAACCAGAAACCACCCCAGCACAGGTGCACGCGCTAGAAACTGCATTCGCGGCCCTTGCAAGCAAGACCAGCGCGGTGCAGAGCCTGGAATGGGGCACCAACAACAGCCCCGAGCGCTTGGATAAAGGCTTTACCCACTGCTTCAACCTGACCTTTGCCGACGAGGCCGCCCGCGCTGTGTATTTGCCGCACCCCGAGCATTTGGCCTTTGTTGAGCAGTTAAAACCTGCGCTGGACGATGTGCTGGTGGTGGACTATGCCGTGTAGCGGCCCTTCATAAACTCGGCGAACACTTTGCACAGTGGCGCAAAATGTTCAGCCTCAAGAGGGCCGATGTAGGTGTGCTAGCTGGCGTGAGCTCTTGAGAAAATGGAGACGGCGGCGGTGACTCCCCCCGGACTACTCGGTGGTGAACACCAGCATGGGCTTTTGTTCTGCCTTTTGGATTGCCCATTGCCCATTGCACGCTGGGGCTGCCCCAGCCCCAGAGTCCTTTGGATAGATTTCCGTTGTGCTGCAGAATTTTTGCATTGGATGGCAGCTTGGCGATGAGCGTGCCGTCCACTTTCAGGCTCACATCTCTAAACTGTGTGAAGTCTTTCGCAGCGGCCTTGACGCCAACAATCTGATTGCCTTCTTGGTCATTGGTGATCACGAAAATATCAAGAATGGTGGTTTTGGCGCCTGTGGGTTTGCTTCCCTGAATCTGTGCGTCAAGTGGCCATTCCCTTTGTAGCTCAGCTTTTTTTGTCGGAGTTTTTTGAACGATAGGCCGCGCCCTGCGCAAGTAGCGCCTTTTCGGTTTTGGCGCTGATCCCTCGTCCACCAGCGGTCTCAAGCAGAGCTGGCAAAAAAGCCACCGTTCCCTCGTACTCGTAGGTATAGCTTCGGCCTTTTTCAAAGGTAACCTTGGCGGTGAATTTCTCGGGTACAAAGCAGCCCACCAGTAACAGCGTCAGGGCGGCCAGCGCAGCGGCGAGGAGCTTTTTCATGGCGTGCCTGACTTGCCGTGGCCGCTGGCCATGGCGGCCTGGATCTTTTTGTCAGTGGTGTATTGGTTGACAGCAAATGCCGCCCAAATGGCAGCAGGAATCCAGCCGATGATGGTAATTTGCAGAAGCAGACACATGATGCCCGCCAAAGGGCGCCCTACGGTGAAAAAGGCGAGGAACGGCAGAAAAATGGCAATGAATAAGCGCACAAATGTTGGCGCGTGAAAGTTGACTAAGAGCGCGACAGTTTGGCGCGGTTCAGGGTTCGTGGATGTTGATCATCTGCACTGTGGGCTTGTCTGCTTTTGCCGGCTTGGCCGTCTGTTCTGGCGCAGTCTTGCCGGGCTTGGGGGTGGGTGGTGCTGGTTTAGGTTTTGGGGGTGCTACAGCTTGAGAGTCTTCGCTTGCCTTTACTTTCGCTTGCGCGGCGGGCGGGGTGGAGGCTGGCTCCGGCGCAGGGGCCAACGCCGGAGCAGATGCCGGACTCTCGGTTTTCGCGCGGTGCGGCGTGGCCAGCGCGAACCACAACATGCCCATTACCGCTATTATGCTTACAACCATAGCCGCCCGACCAGAGCCGCCAAAGGAGGGCGACTCCACACCATCAGCCGCTTCGGGCACCGAGCCCATGGCACCAAGAATCATGCACAACAAGTGCATGACCGTTGGCACCAGAGGGATGGAGCTCAGGCCCGGGGTCAGGTCAAACACCAGCGCCACGATCGGGAATGCCAGCAAGTAGCCTTTGCCGACCAGCCGGCCACGCACATGGCCGATCAGGATGAGCATGAACAGGCACCAGAAGTGCATCCACCACATGGGCGTGGGCCCCCGGCCCATGATGGCGGACGCTCCGTTAACAATGCTGGAGTTGGAGCCCGTGTAGGGCAACAGGTAGGTGGGAACCATCAAGACCAGATAGCTGGCCAGGAAGCCCAAGGTCGACGCGAAGATGCGGGCCATGGTCAGTTACTGCGGTAGAAATTCCAAAGCTGCCATTCCCCTGTACTGCTTTTCCGAAGCTCGAAAGTAAAAGTATCCGACTCGCCGGAGTCGTCTGCAAAATAAACTGTTCGAAAATGGAGCGCGTTGAGTGCGGGCATGGTGAAGTTGTCAATCGCTTGGATTCTCGGACACTGTGAAGCGTCATGAAACTTCCATATGCGAAATCCGAAACCATTGTCCATTTGCTGACCTGGCCACGATGCGGATCGCAATTGACTGAGAACGCGTCCGGGTGGTGCATATTGATTTAGCATTAATAGCCCGCTGGAAGAGTTAATGCACGAATGTATTGAAAGAACCTTCTTAATCAGCGGTAAGGCAGCCTCTGTTGATTGGGCTGTCGTTTTATCTGCAGGAACAACCAATTGGGTGGATTTATTGCTGTCTTTGGGGGGAGTGGCTAGGCGCGACGAATTGGAGTCAAGCGAATTGCCACCGGTGGGGACTACGGTGCGCGCGCCAATGGCGGCATTGAAATCCGCCAAGTCATTATTGAATTTTTCCACCTGCGCAGTGCTGCAGCCCGTGAGCACTGTCGCCAGAGCTATCACCCAGAGAAACTTACCCCGATTGATTGATTGATTGATTGATTGATTGATTGATTGATTGATTGATTGATTTTCATTGTTTCCCTGCTCCTGATAAAAAATAGATGTTGTCTGTGCGGCACCGACCGAAACTATATCAACGAATTGCCCCGTGATTGGTCGACTTGGTTTTAGCCCGGCGTACCGTAAACTTTTGACCATGAAGTTACCAACTGCACTCCCCCTGGCCGGCATCCGCGTCGTCGAATTCACCCACATGGTGATGGGCCCCACTTGCGGCATGACGCTGGGCGACTTGGGGGCTGAGGTCATCAAGGTGGAGCCGCTGGCAGGCGACAGCACGCGCAAGCTGCTGGGCAGCGGCGCGGGGTTTTACCCGCTGTTCAATCGCAACAAGAAAAGCATTGCGGTAGACCTCAAAAGCGCCCGGGGCCGAGAGATCGTGCTCAAGCTGATTGCCACTGCCGACATCGTCAGCGAGAACTTCAAAACTGAGACCATGCAGAAGCTGGGGCTGGATTACGCGTCTTTAAGCAAGCTAGACCCGCGCCTGATTTACGTGAGCCACAAAGGCTTTTTGCCCGGCCCCTACGACCACCGCACCGCGCTGGACGAAGTGGTGCAGATGATGGGCGGCCTGGCCTACATGACTGGGCGCCCTGGCGACCCGCTGCGCGCGGGTAGCAGTGTGAATGACATCATGGGCGGCATCTTCGGTGCGGTGGGTGCTATGGCCGCGCTCATGCAGCGCCAGCAGACTGGCAAGGGCCAGGAGGTGCAAAGCGCGCTGTTCGAGAACAACATCTTCCTCGTGGCCCAGCACATGATGCAGTTCGCCGTAACCGGCAAGGCCGCCGCGCCCATGCCTGAGCGCATCTCGCCCTGGGGCATTTACGACGTGTTCAGCGTCAAAGACAACGCGCAGATTTTTCTGGCCGTGGTGGGCGACGGGCAGTGGAAGATCTTTTGCGAGGCCTTTGGTTTTGCCGACCTGTTTGCCGACCAGCGCCTTGCCACCAACAACGACCGGGTACGCGCTCGCGAATGGATGATGCCGCTGCTGCGCCAGCGCATGGCGGCGCGCAGCTCTGCCGACATTGCGGAGGTGTTCGAGAAGACTGGTTTGCCTTTCGCCCCCATTACCGATCCCCAGCACCTGTTTGCCGATGTGCATCTGCAGGAAACCGGCGGCCTGGCCCCTATGAAGTTGCCCGATGGCCGCCAGACGCAAGTGCCACTATTGCCCTTGAAGCTTGGCGGCGAGCGCCTAGGCCTGCGCCTGAATCCACCCAAGCTGGGCGAGCATACCGATGCGCTATTGCAGAGCTTGGGTTACACCACACACGAGGTGGCTGAATTACATGCGGAAGGTGTTGTGCTATGAAAAGTAGAGCTGCTCCCGCAACATACACGGGCGCTAGGAGCCTATTTGATCATCAACTGGCGGGCTAGTTATGGACAAACTCAAGCAACTCGAATCCTTTGTATCCGTAGCCACCCGCGGTAGCCTGACTGCCGCCGCCAATGCCGAGGGCGTGGCCCCCGCCATCATGGGCCGCAGGCTGGACGGACTGGAAGAACACCTGGGCGTGAAGCTGCTGATCCGCACCACCCGGCGCATTACCCTCACCCACGAGGGCAGTGCGTTTTTGGAAGACTGCCAGCGCATCTTGGCCGACGTGGCCAATGCCGAAGCCAGCGTCAGCGCAGGTGGCGTCAAAGCGGCGGGGCATTTGCGCATCACCGCGCCGGCCGGGTTTGGCCGCCGCCACGTAGCCCCGCTGGTACCAAAGTTCAGTGAACTGCACCCTGATGTGACGATCTCGCTCAACCTGAGTGACCGTGTGGTGGATATTGCGGGCGAGGGCCACGACTGCGCCGTGCGCGTGGGCGACATGCCCGATTCGTCTCTGGTGAGCCTGCGCCTGGCCGATAACCGCCGCCTGTGTGTAGCGACACCCGCTTACCTGGCCCGCCACGGCACGCCGCAAACGCCAGCGGATCTGGCGCGCTTTCATTGCCTTACCTTGTCCAGCGACGCATCCCAAACCAGGGGCTGGGCGTTCAAAGTGCCGCAGAACAAGGCCACAGGAAATGCGGTGAGCGGCGAGGTGGCTTACCTCAAACCCGCCGGTCCGCTGGACTGCAGCGACGGCCAAGTGCTGCACGACTGGTGCTTGGCCGGCTATGGCATCGCGTGGCGCAGCACCTGGGAGGTAGAGGCCGAAATTGCCGCAGGTCAGCTCAGCGTGGTGCTGGAGGACTTTGCCGCGCCGCCCAACGGCATCTACGCCGTCTTTCCCCAGCGTAAACACCTGCCACTGCGGGTGCGGCTGTGGATTGACTTTCTGAAAGAGCGCTACAGCACGCCAGGGTTTTGGAAAACGCTATCAAAGTAATAGTTGCCTGCGCTCAGGCGGCCCCAAACTCGTCGCCGAGTTCGGTAGCGCGTTTCTGCGCTGCAAATAGGGCCTTCGCGAACAGTTCTTTCATGCCACTTTCGTCCATGGACGTGGTTGCCGCATAGGTAGTGCCACCTTTGGAGGTGACGCGTTGGCGCAAGATTTCGGGTGGTTCGCTTGACTGCTTGGCTAGTTCGCCCGCACCGACAAAGGTGGCTACTGCCAACTTATAGGCCTGGTCGCGCGGCAGGCCCATGGTGGTTCCGGTTTCGGTCATGGCTTCCAAGAAATAAAACACATAGGCCGGGCCAGAGCCGGATATGGCGGTGACCGCGTCTAACTGTTGCTCGGTATTGAGCCAGACAAAGTCGCCGGTGGTTTCCACCACCATCTGTACCGTGTGCCGCTGTGCAGGGGTCACGGCCGGGCGGGCATACAGGCCTGTGATGCCCTTGCCAATGAGTGCTGGCGTGTTGGGCATGGCGCGAACAATGTGTTCGTTGTCCAACCACTGCGCAATGCTGTCGCTGCGAATGCCGGCAGCAACGCTCAGGTGCAACGCGTTGGGTGTATAGGCCTTCACTTGCTTGGCGGCTTCTTTGAACTGCTGGGGCTTGACGGCCCACACCACGACAGTGGCTTGGGTTATTGCGGAGCCCGCCTGCGCGTGCACCAGCACGCCAAACTGTTCCCTGAGCTTGTGGCGGGTTTCTTCAAAAGGCTCCACCACGTCAATGCGGGCCGGTGGTACGCCTTTGCGAAGCAGGCCGCTGATGATGGCACTGGCCATGTTGCCGCCGCCGATGAATGCAATGTGCTCGTCCATATGGGTCATTTCTTTGATGTGGATAAAGTGGCCAGACCGAACTTTAAAGCACGGTTTGACGCACGGCGTGTTCCCAGCGCCCCATGCGCTCGCGGGCTTGGTCGGGATGCAGTGTGGGCTCAAAGGTGCGTTCGGCTTTCCACAGTGCGCTGAGTTCGTCGGTGCTTAAGTACACGCCCGTAGTCAGCCCTGCCAAATAGGCCGCACCCAGCGCCGTGGTCTCAGTCACCACCGGACGCACAACGGGTATGCCCAACAGGTCGGCTTGAAACTGCATCAGTAAATCATTCACACACGCGCCGCCGTCTACCCGCAGTTGCGATACTGCTACGCAGCCCGCGTTGACCGCATCACGGCCCATGGCCTGCAGCAGTGCCGCACTTTGGAATGCTATGCTTTCGAGAGCGGCTCGCGCAATGTGGGCAAGTGTTGAGCCACGGGTAAGACCCAAAATAGAGCCTCGGGCATCGGGCTTCCAATAAGGTGCGCCCAGGCCGGTAAAAGCAGGTACCACCATCACGCCGCCTGAGTCCGGAACGCTTTGCGCCAAGGCCTGCACTTCCGCGCTGTTGGTAAACGCATGCAGCCCGTCGCGCAGCCATTGCACCACCGCACCGCCCATAAACACACTGCCTTCCAGCGCGAACTCGGGCTTGGCGGTAGTCTGCGCTGTGCTGGTGGTGATCAGGCCGTTTTGCGAAGTTTGGAAAGTGCTGCCCGTGTGCATCAGCATGAAGCAGCCCGTGCCGTAGGTATTTTTCACCATACCGGCCTTGAAGCAGGCCTGGCCGAACAGCGCGCTTTGCTGGTCGCCCGCCACGCCTCCAATGGGGATGGCGTGGCCCAGCAGCCCGGGGGTGACCTCCCCAAACAGCGATGCCGACGGCTGCACCGCAGGCATCAGGCTGGCAGGAATGTCCAGCGCGGCCAACAGCTCGGCATCCCAAGTGTTGCTATGCACGTTAAACAGCATGGTGCGCGAGGCGTTGCTCACATCCGTGGCGTGTACTCGGCCTTCGGTCAGCTGCCAGATCAGCCAGCTGTCGATGGTGCCAAAGGCCAGTTCACCGTTGGCCGCTTGAGCGCGTGCGCCGGGCACGTTGTCCAGCAACCATTTCAGCTTGGTGCCCGAGAAATAGGCGTCGACCAGCAAGCCGGTTTTAGCCTGAATGGTGTCGGCCATGCCACGCGCGCGCAGGTCGGCGCACGTTGGCTCGGCCCGGCGGTCTTGCCAGACGATGGCGTTGTGGATGGGCAGGCCGGTCAAGCGGCTCCACACCACGGTGGTTTCGCGCTGGTTGGTAATGCCCACCGCAGCAATCTGCGCCGCGCTGATACTCGCTATGGCCAGAGCATCGCGTGCGGTGGCCAGCTGAATGCGCCAGATTTCTAATGCGTCGTGCTCCACCCAGCCGGGTTGGGGGTAAATCTGCGTCAGCTCCAACTGCGCTAAGGCCACGGTGGTGCCGGTTTCGTTAAACACGATGCTGCGCGCGCTGGAGGTTCCCTGGTCAAGTGCTAGCAAGTAGGTCATGGTTTTTGTCTCTGGTGATAATGGCTCTCCA
>JBEANP010000093.1:0-9860 GCA_041165385.1 Pseudomonadota bacterium
GTCTTTGCTTTCGCAGTCGGTCAGCTTGCCGGGCAGCACGGCCACGCCGCTGCTTTTGCGCTTCTCCACCTTTTGCCCCGCCTTCTGTCGGGTTTGCGCAGCTTTGATGGCCAGCTCGGCCAGCTTCTTGCCGTACTCCACGTGCTGGTTCAGCCATAACTCCAGCGCCGGGCGCACAAAACTGCTCACCAAGCGCACCGCATCGCGCGAGTTCAGACGCTCTTTGATCTGGCCCTGAAACTGGGGGTCCAGCACCTTGGTGGACAGCACATAGCTGGCACGCGCAAACACGTCTTCGGGCATCAGCTTCACACCCTTGGGCAGCAAGCTGTGCAGCTCAATGAAACTCTTGACCGCGGTGAACAAGCCGTCACGCAGGCCGCTCTCGTGTGTGCCGCCCGCGCTGGTGGGAATTAGGTTGACGTAGCTCTCGCGCACGGGATGGCCGTCTTCTGTAAAAGCCACGCACCATGTTGCACCCTCGCCCTCGGCAAAGTTGTCGCTCTGCGCGTCGGCAAAGCCTTCGCCGTCAAACAGCGGAATCACTGGCTCGCCGTTCAAGGTTTGCATCAAGTAGTCTTTGAGGCCGCCCTTGTAGAGCCAATTCTGGCTTTCCTTGGTTTTCTCGTTTACCAGTGTCACGCTCACGCCGGGCATTAGCACCGCTTTGCTGCGCAACAGGTGCATCAGCTCAGCCATGGGCAGCACGGAGGACTCAAAGTACTTGGGGTCTGGCCAAGCGCGCACGGTGGTACCGGTCTTGCGGTCGCCCTCGCCCGCCTTGCGAATTTCCAGGCCCCGGGTGACATCTCCGCCTTCAAACACGATGCGGGCTACCAAGCCCTCACGGTAGCTAGTGGCCTCAAGGCGTTTACCCAGGGCATTGGTTACGCTCACGCCCACGCCGTGCAATCCGCCAGAGAAGCTGTACGCGCCGCCCGTGCCCTTGTCAAACTTGCCACCGGCATGCAGACGGGTAAACACCAGCTCAATGACCGGCGCCTTTTCTTCCGGGTGCATGCCAAAAGGAATGCCACGGCCATCGTCCTCAATGGTGACTGAGCCGTCGGTGTGCAAAATAACTTTGATCTTTTTACCGTGCCCGGCCAGCGCTTCGTCTGCGGCATTGTCCAGCACTTCTTGGATGATGTGCAGCGGGTTGTCGGTGCGGGTGTACATACCCGGGCGCTGTTTGACAGGCTCCAGGCCCTTGAGCACGCGGATGGAGCCTTCGGAATATTCAGACTGGGCGGATGGGGTGGGTTTGGCAGACATAGGCGCGCATTGTAGCCGTCGGGTTGATTTTTGCTGTATGTTTAAACAGCCTCAGCATACCCATGGCCCAAGCCTTGTCGCCAGTCTCACAGCGCATAAGTGCGGCTTTGGCTACATTAACGTCCATGCAACCACCTCAAAACAGTCTTTTCCCTCGCCTATCAATCACCCAGCTTTTGTTCTGTGGTGCTTTTATCGTGACCCTGTCCATGGGCATACGCCATGGCTTTGGTCTGTGGCTGCAACCTGTTACACAGGAGCGCGGCTGGAGCCGTGAAACGTTTGCGTTTGCCATTGCGATTCAAAACCTGGTTTGGGGGTTTTCTGGCATTTTTGCAGGTATGTTGGCCGACCGATTTGGCGCATTCAAGGTGATTTTGGTGGGCTCTCTTTTGTACGCTGCGGGCCTGTGGGGCATGGCCCATGCCGATACGCCGTTGCTGTTCTCATTGTCCAGTGGCGTGCTGATTGGCATGGCGCAGGCTGGCACCACCTATGCCGTGATTTATGGGGTAATTGGCCGCAATGTGAGCGCTGAAAGACGCTCATGGGCCATGGGCGTGGCCGCCGCCGCCGGATCGTTCGGTCAATTTCTCATGGTACCCACCGAGGGGTTTTTAATCAGCTATTTCGGCTGGCAGCAAGCTTTGGTGCTGCTGGGCGTTGCCGCCATCATGATGATTCCGCTGGCTTGGGGGTTGCGCGAACCCGGCTTTTTGGGTAGCGCCCAAGCCCGCCGTGACCAGACCATTCTGCAGGCGCTCAAAGAGGCATTCAAATACCCCAGCTTTCAGCTGCTGATGGCCGGCTATTTTGTATGCGGGTTTCAGGTGGTGTTTATTGGCGTGCACATGCCCAGTTACTTGAAAGACAAGGGCTTATCGCCCCAAGTGGCCAGCTATGCACTGGCACTGATTGGTTTATTCAACGTGTTGGGCACCTATGCAGCCGGGGTGCTGGGCCAGCGCATGCCTAAGAAAAACATTTTGTCATTCATTTACTTGGCGCGTGCGGTTGCCATCAGTGTGTTTTTGCTAGTACCGCTGTCACCCGCAAGTGTGTATGTGTTTGCCAGCGTAATGGGGGTGTTGTGGCTCTCTACAGTGCCCCCCACCAATGCTGCGGTGGCGCAAATATTTGGCGTGGCACATTTATCAATGCTCAGCGGCTTTGTATTTTTCAGCCATCAAATTGGCTCATTTATGGGCGTTTGGCTGGGCGGCTACCTGTACGACCGCACAGGCAGTTACGACGTAGTGTGGTACATCGCTATTGCGCTGGGGGTATTTGCTGCGCTGGTGAACATGCCCGTGAAAGAAGCCGCCATTGAACGCCGCGGCGCAATAGCAGCGCATTAAACGAAAGCAGAAGCATGCGCTTACCACCCACCCCGCCATGGCTCTTCTGTGCGCTTGCGTTAGCAGTTCTGGCGGGCGTTTTCTTGTTGTATGCCCGTCCTGATTTCATGGTGCAAATGGCCAATCAGGTGTGGGGTTGTTTCTGAGCTGTTTATCTATGACACCCACGTCCCCAGCTCCCCACAGCATCCGCGGCGAACCATCCCCCTGGATAACCCGTTGGGCGCATTTGCTGCAACCCGCTTGCAGTGTTCTGGATGTCGCGTGCGGCGCAGGGCGGCACGCAGCGTTTTTTGCGCAGCGCGGGCATGCAGTCACCGGGTTAGACCGCGACATAGGCGGCCTACAAGACTTAGCACACCTTGTTACTTTGGTGCAAGCCGACATCGAAAACGGGCCGTGGCCGCTAAAGGCTGACGGCAACACCACGCAGTTTCAAGCAGTAGTCGTAACCAACTACCTCTGGCGTAGGTTACTACCCACACTCATTGCCAGTTTGTCGCCGGGCGGTGTGCTGCTTTACGAAACTTTTACCATTGGAAATGAGTCTGTTGGACGGCCGTCGCGCCCCGATTTTTTGCTGCGTCCAGGCGAGTTACTGGAGGTCTGCAAGAGCTTCCATATTGTGGGTTATGAGTGTGGCTACCTCGACAATCCTCCCCGCTTTGTGCAGCGCATCGCCGCCATTCAACCCAGACTTAGTCAACAGACTGACGACTCTCCCGTGCGTTACCCACTCTAGGTAAAATGTGCGATTACTCTTCACCGCTTAATTTGAGCCAGACATGAACTCTTCACAAGGTCAGATCCGGGGCAGCATTGTTGCCCTCATTACCCCGATGCATGCAGACGGTTCTGTGGACTACCCCGCCTTGCGCAAGTTGATTGACTGGCACATCGCTGAGGGCACAGATTGCATTGGCGTAGTAGGAACAACGGGCGAATCACCCACCGTGAACGTGGAAGAACACTGCGAAATTATCCGCGTGTCCGTCGAACAGGCGGCTGGCCGCGCGCCCATCATGGCAGGCTGCGGTGCCAATTCGACCAAGGAGGCCATCGAACTGGCGCAATTTGCTAAAAAAGTAGGCGCAGACTGCCAACTGCAGGTGGTGCCCTATTACAACAAGCCTACCCAAGAAGGCCAGTACCTCCATTTCAAAGCGATTGCCGAGGCCGTAGACCTGCCTGTGGTGCTTTACAACGTGCCTGGTCGGTCGGTCGCCGATATGCAGCACGACACCGTAATGCGCTTGGCGCAGGTTCCGGGCATTGTGGGAATCAAAGAAGCTACGGGAAACATTGAACGCGCACAATGGCTTATCAAAGAAGCCCCAGAAGGCTTTGCCATATATTCTGGCGATGACCCCACTGCAGTTGCCTTGATGCTGTGTGGTGGACACGGTAACGTCAGCGTCACTGCCAACGTGGCCCCCCGCCTGATGCACGAATTGTGCATGGCCGCCATTGCTGGCGATGTGAAGCGGGCAATGGAAATTCAACTCCAACTGTTGCCACTGCACAAAACTCTGTTTATCGAATCCAACCCAATCCCCGTGAAATGGGCGGTAGCACGCATGGGCTTGTGTCAAGGTGCAATGCGTTTGCCCTTGACGGAGCTCACGCCTGCCAGTCAAACAACGGTTGAGCGCGTTATGCAGTCGGTGGGACTCATTTGAGCGCCCACAAACCACCAAGGATCTCCGTGAATTCAATTTCCAAATTAGCGTTAACTGGTTTAGTGCTGGCGCTAGCTGGCTGTGCAGCACTAGAGTCTGACAAGGTGGACTACCGCAGCACGGCTAAAGCACCTTCGCTCGACATCCCCCCTGACTTAACGCAATTGTCGAAAGACACGCGCTACAACGTCGTAGGCGGCACAGTATCCGCGTCCGGTTTACAAACCGGGCGAAACGCTGCTGCAACTACAACTATTGCGGCAGTTGCTTTGGGCGATGTGCGCATTGAACGTGCTGGCAATCAACGCTGGCTAGTAGTGAGTCGCCCCGCTGAAAAATTATGGGAGCCGGTTAAAGATTTTTGGCAAGAAAATGGATTTTTATTGGCCATGGACCAAAGTAATTTGGGCATTATGGAAACAGATTGGGCAGAGAACCGTGCCAAGATTCCACAGGACATGATTCGCTCTGCCTTAGGCAAACTACTTGATTCGTTGTATTCCACAGCCGAGCGCGACAAATTTCGTACCCGTCTTGAGCGCAATGCCAATGGCGATACGGAAATCTTTATCAGCCACCGCGGAGTGATTGAGGTTTACAACTCAGAGCGCAAAGACACCACGGTGTGGCAGCCCCGCCCGACCGATCCCGAACTGGAAGCCGAGTTTTTACGCCGTTTGATGGTGAAGTTGGGCGTGAGCACGGAGCAGTCCAAAGCTTTGGTTGCCAAAAGTGTGTCCAAATCCGTGGCCACTGCGTCGGCTATCAATGGACAACCGGTAGTGCTGATTGAAGAGGGGTTTGATCGCGCCTGGCGTCGTGTAGGCCTAGCTTTAGATCGCACTGGCTTTACGGTAGAAGACCGTGACCGCAAGCAAGGTATCTACTTTGTTCGCTACGTGGCAGTGGTAGGAGAAGCCACCGAACCCGGTTTTTTCAGCAAGCTATTCAGCGGGCCTGCCAAAGCCAACGAAGCGTCCAAATTCCAGATTGCAGTGCGCAGCACGGGCGAATCAACGGCAGTGTCGGTGTTAGACGCCCAAGGCAATGCGGAAACATCTGCCACTGCGCAGCGCATTGTTAAAGTGATTGCTGACGACATCAAATAAGCTCTAGACGAGCTGAAAAAGGCCAAAAAAAAGCCACCGCAAGGTGGCTTTTTTACGCCGGCCGCAAATTACTGCTTAGCTGGCTCGGAAGCAGCTGGTGCAGCCACTGGAGCTGCTGCTGGCGCAGAAGCTTCAACAGCAGGAGCAGGGGCAGCAGCTGGTGCAGCCACTGGAGCAGGAGCTTCTTCTTTTTTACCGCAAGCAGCCAAAGCAGCAGCAGCGATCACGGCTGCCAAAACGAGAGATTTGTTCATTTTTAAAAACTAAGTGAGTTAACGAAACGATTTCCGGAAATTGTCTTGGCAGCACGCTACCAAAACCTAGCAAAAAGCATTCGATCTCTTCTTACCAGAGCCGTCGATTATACGATGTTTGACAGAACGCATCCGGGAAAACCCTAGGAACGGATTACAAGCCTAGGGTACTTGCCGCAAAGCCAGGGGCGCTTTGCTTACGCAGCTCGTCCAAAGTCTCACGCAGCAAGAGCCTCCTTCGGGGTTCACAACCCGCAAAACCCGTGGTCCGAACCGGGTCTAGCCGTTGCATCACCCAGTGTGGACTCCACAGCGCACTGGGGAATTCGTTGGCATCAACACCCTTGCAAACCCGACATTCGACAATGTGGTCCCAGGTTCCGCGCCAAGTTACAAACCGCGGTTGAAACCGCTGCACTGAATCGTACCGGCGCGCCAACAGCACCAGTTTGCGCCCTCGTCGAGCCCAGGCATTCAAAGAGTCAACCACCGTTTTTTCGCGCAAAGGCCATTCCTCAAAGTCTGGATCGCTCCACACCATTTCACTCCAGCCCTCCTGTGCAGCGACAGCGAGCGCGTCACGAATGATCTGAGCGAACTGACCCGGTCCAGAGAATGCACCTTGCAACAATGCCAGTGGCGACTGCGGCGCCGAATCAATCGTCGGCATGCACCCACCCAGATTGCACCCAATCGCCCAGTAAATCACGGGCTGCATCGCTGAGTGGCTTCGCCTCCACCGCACTCAATTGGCGCTGATTGGCCAGCGCGCGCATGATGCGGGCGTCGCGCCCAGAGGCAGTAAAGCTCTCGCCATTGATGAATATGTGCTTGTCGTCAAACAGCATGCGTGTACGGCGGTCGAGCCGCACGCCGCCCTGGGCATAGTGGTCATCTCCTTCGAACCACACATTGGCTTTGGGTTCTGTCAAATATTCACCCAAAGCACGGGGCAATGCCAAGGGGTCGCGTAGCGCTGCGGCCATGGCGTCGCGCGCAAAATCCACCATTGCTTGCGGCATTTCTGCGCTCTGTTCCACTGCGTCTTGTTTAGGATCGCGGTAGATAGCGTCCCCCGCTTCGTCCATGGCTTGTTCAGCCATACGCTGCAGAACTTCTTGCGCAACTTCGCCCTTGGAAGGTGAGCGAAAACCAATCGAGTAGGTCATGCATTCGCCCTCAGCAATGCCATCATGTGCGTAGCGCGGTGGCAGGTACAGCATGTCGCCGGGCTCCAGCACAAACTCTTGCTCAGGCTGAAAATTTGCCAAAATTTTGAGCGGCATATCTGGTGCCAAACTCATATCTTTCTGGCGGCCAATACGCCAGCGGCGCCGGCCATGGGCTTGCAACAGAAACACGTCGTAACTATCAAAATGAGGGCCTACGCCCCCACCGTCCGTGGCGTAGCTGATCATCAAATCATCCAGCCGCGCGTCGGGCACAAACCGAAACTGGTTCATCAGCGCATGCACGCGCTCGTCGTGCAAGTCCATGCCTTGCACCAGCACCGACCAGCCTGGTTGCTTGAAAGGTGGCAGCGATTTGCGTGCCAATGGCCCTTGCCGGAACTGCCACGGCTTGTCACTACCGGGAGTAGCTTGCACAACCAGACGTGACTCCACATCGTCCATTGCGGCCATGTCCAGCAGCTCTGTGCGATCCAGCAGCGGCTTGAAGCCCGGAATCGCCTGGCGAATCAGCAGCGGCTTTTTCTCCCAATGGCGTTGCATGAAGGTTTGCGGCGAGAGGCCGCCCAGGAGTTGCAGAGGTTCTTGAATGTTCATGGGACAATTCTGCCCTATGGAAATAACACCACAATGCGTCGTTGCCCTCACCTGGACGCTGAAAGACACTTTGGGCGAAGAACTGGACGTACTTGACGAGCCAGTCGAATTTTTACTGGGCGGCCACGACTTGCTGCCCCCCATCGAGGCGGCTCTGCAAGGCTATGGCGTTGGTGCCAAGGTGCAACTACAGATTGAGCCGGAACAAGCCTTTGGCGACTTCAACGACCGGCTGATTTTCTTGGAACCGCGCAATCTATTCCCCAAGGATTTGATTGAAGGCCTGACCATGGAAGGCTCTGCGCTGCCCGAGGGCTGCAACCCCGATGCGCCCAGGGACGCGTTGTACACCGTGACCGACATTTACCCAGAACACGTGGTGCTGGACGGAAATCACCCGCTGGCGGGTATCGCCATTCGTATCAGCATGGTGGTGGAATCGGTGCGCGAAGCCACTGAAGAAGAAATTGGCCGTGGGTCAACCGGCACCGGGTTTTTCCGCATCCAGCCGTTTCATGCCGAGGTGCCGGGAAGCGACACACTGCACTAGCTAGCTAACTGGCTAGCTTTTACCGGTAGAACCGTAGCCGCCCGTGCCGCGCTCAGACGTGGCGGCAAACTCGCTCACCACATTGAACTGCGCCTGCACAACAGGCACGATCACAAGCTGGGCAATACGCTCCATGGGTTCAATCGTGAAAACAGTGGAACTGCGATTCCACGCACTCACCATGAGCTGCCCTTGGTAATCGCTGTCTATTAACCCCACCAAATTGCCCAAAACAATGCCATGCTTGTGGCCCAAGCCCGAGCGCGGCAATATCAACGCCGCATAGGCTGGGTCTTGCAAATGAATAGCCATGCCAGTGGGCACCAGTTGCCAGGCATTGGGCTGCAAGGTGACCGGAGCGTCCAGACAAGCCCGCAAATCCAGCCCTGCACTACCCGGTGTAGCGTAGGTGGGAAACTGATCAGCCAAACGGCTGTCGATGATCTTGACGTCGATTTTCATAATTACGTTAGGTTAGGAATGTGCTGTGGCAAGGCGCTGCGCAATATCTGCGACAAGTTGGCGAGCCAACGCCAGCTTGGTATTGCGCGGTATTTCACGTGTTCCATGGGCATCAACCAGCAGCAAGGCATTGTCATCTTGGCCAAAGGTGTCTGGGCCCACGTTGCCCACCAGCAAGGGTACGCCTTTGCGTTGCCGCTTGGCGGTGGCGTGGGCTAACAGGTCATGGCTTTCTGCGGCGAACCCTACGCAGTACAACTGGCCGCTGGTTGCACGCTCAGACTGTGCCAGTGTGGCCAGAATATCGGTGTTTTCAACAAAGCCCAATAACGGTGGTTCGCCAGTTCCGTCTTTTTTGATTTTTTGCTCTGCGGCTTGGTTAGGTCGCCAGTCTGCTACCGCTGCAGTTGCTATAAAAATAGTAGCAATATGTGCATGCTCCACGGCCGCTACAAGCATATTTGATGCAGATTTAACATTGACACGCTGCACATGACGAGGCGTGGCTAACGCAACCGGGCCGGCCACTAAAGTAACCTGCGCGCCTGCTTCTTGCGCAGCCCGAGCTATGGCAAAACCCATTTTCCCGCTTGATAGGTTAGTGATGCCACGTACCGGGTCAATGGCTTCGTAGGTTGGACCAGCACTCACCAACACACGGTGCCCCACAAGTACCTTAGGTTGAAAAAAAGCAATCACGTCTTGTAGCAGCTCGTCGGACTCAAGCATGCGACCATCCCCGGTTTCACCGCAGGCTTGGTCACCGTTACCAACATCAAAAACATGCGCCCCGTCGGCACGCAATTGGGTGATATTGCGCTGAGTGGCGGGGTGGGCCCACATTTCGCGGTTCATGGCGGGCGCAATCAGCAAAGGCACGGTGTCAATGGGGCGGGCCAGGCACATCAGGCTTAGTAGGTCGTCGGCCCGACCGTGTAACAACTTGGCCATGAAATCGGCGCTGCAGGGTGCAATCAAAATGGCGTCGGCCTCACGGCTGAGGTTGATGTGCGGCATGTTGTTGCGCTCGCGTGCATCCCACTGCGAATCAAATACCGGGCGATTACTCAGTGCCTGCATGGTCACCGGCGTAATGAACTGTGCCGCAGCCTCTGTCATTACTACTTGTACGCTTGCGCCCTCTTTGATGAGCGCACGGCACAGCTCGGCAGCCTTATAACAAGCAATGCCCCCAGTTAGGCCCAGAACAATATGTTTACCAGCGAGATCATTCATGAATGGCAATGTAGCAGAGCGCAAGAGCGCAAGAGCGGTCAAGCGCACAGCTCTGGTGCGTGAGGGCAAACGTATAATCTCGCTTTACCACCTAACAGAACCTTTTTGGTTCGCCTGGACATGACCAAATTTGTCTTCGTCACTGGCGGT
>JBEANP010000094.1:0-9747 GCA_041165385.1 Pseudomonadota bacterium
AGTCTGAATTCAAGCAACCAAGGCCTTTACGAGCCCAGCCATGGTAGTGCGCCAGACATCGCCGGTAAGAATATTGCAAACCCATTAGCTACAATATTATCTGCTGCCATGATGCTACGTTTCTCACTCAATCAAGCCAATGCCGCCGACCGTATCGAGTCTGCTGTAAAGGGCGTGCTTGCGTCGGGCTTGCGCACGGCAGATATTTGGTCGGAAGGCACCACTAAAGTGAGCACCATGGAAATGGGTGACGCTGTTGTGGCCGCCATCACCAAGACAATTACCAAGGGCTGAACAGTTCCAGTTCGTCGCGCCCTCCTCCGGCAAGACGAGCCGGAGGCAAACAACATTTTTGAAAAAGGCGTTGATATGAAGTTAGTAGGACTGGTGGGCTGGCGCGGTATGGTCGGCTCGGTATTGATGGATCGTATGCAGGCCGAAGGTGACTTTGGTTTGATTGAACCGCTGTTTTTTTCTACCTCCAATGCGGGTGGCAAAGCCCCAACACTGGCAAAGAATGAAAGCACGCTGCAAGACGCGTTCAATATCGACGCGCTAAAGCGCTGTGACATCATCATCAGCGCCCAGGGCGGCGAATACACCACTGAAGTATTCCCCAAGCTGCGCGCGGCCGGTTGGAATGGTCACTGGATTGACGCAGCCTCTACACTGCGCATGGAAAAAGACGCTGTCATCATCCTTGACCCAGTCAACATGCCTGTAATTAAAGACGCGCTGACCAAGGGGGGCAAAAACTGGGTGGGCGGCAACTGCACGGTGAGTTGCATGTTGATGGGCGTGGGCGCACTGTACAAGGCTGGATTGGTCGAGTGGATGAGCACGCAGACTTACCAAGCCGCATCCGGTGGTGGCGCGCAACACATGCGCGAACTGCTAACCCAATACGGTACCTTGAATGCAGAGGTCAAAGCCATGCTGGACGACCCCAAGAGCGCTATTCTTGAAATCGACCGCAAAGTCATCGCCAAGCAGCGTGCCTTGACTGGTGCCGAAACAACCAACTTCGGTGTGCCATTGGGTGGTTCCCTGATTCCTTGGATTGACAAAGACCTAGGCAACGGTATGTCCAAGGAAGAGTGGAAAGGCATGGCTGAAACCAATAAAATTTTAGGCATGGGCGAAGGATTCAATTCCACCGCCATCCCTGTAGACGGCTTCTGCGTGCGCGTAGGTGCCATGCGCTGCCACAGCCAAGCGCTGACCTTCAAGCTGAAAAAAGACGTTCCTGTTGCAGATATTGAAGCAATGCTCGCAGCAGATAACCAATGGGTCAAAGTAGTGCCTAACACCCGTGAGGCAACGATCAAAGACCTGACACCCGTTGCGGTGACCGGCACCATGACAATTCCTGTGGGTCGTATCCGCAAGCTGGCGATGGGGCCCGAATATGTGGGTGCATTCACCATTGGTGACCAGTTGCTGTGGGGCGCAGCAGAACCACTGCGTCGCATGTTGCGCATTTTGCTTGAGGCCTAACAACTTGTTACAGGCCGTTGTCGGTTGGCAACAATCGACACGCTCTAAAAGCGCTAACTGAAGGGCCTATCAAAGTTAAAAGGTGTCTTAGCTTGTCAGCCTAATGCATTGATGTTAAGGTACTTTTCAGTTTTAGACAGTCCCGCCGCGAGGCAATATTTCACCCTATAAATTGCCGCTCGTCTGAGCACCGGAGGCTAATAAATTGATCGATAAGTCACATCGTTGGCAAAAAACTGCTGTTGCGGCTGCGGCCTTTGCGTTGTTGGGGCTTGTTCAGCCTAGCGCATGGGCTCTCTCGCTGGGTCGCATCTCTGTTCTGTCATCCCTTGGTGAGCCGTTACGTGCTGAAATTGACATTCCCGATATCAACGCAGAGGAAGCAGCTTCTCTGCGTGCGGAAGTCGCTAGTGCCGCTGCTTTTTCAGCGGCTGGTTTGGAATACAACGCCGCCATATCTGGGCTTCAAGCCACGTTGCAACGGCGTGCCGACGGTCGTGCTTACTTCCGGTTGATCGGTGAAAAATCGGTCAACGAGCCTTTTGTTGACATGATTTTGGAAGCCAGTTGGTCGTCTGGGCGCATTATGCGGGATTACACGATGCTATTTGATCCCCCAATGGCCAAGTTACCCCAATCGATTGCTCCCACCTTGGCACAATCCGCCGGAGCTACGGTCTCGACCCCTCTAACAAGCGTGCCCCCACGGGCTGCACCTGTACAAGGCAAACCTGCTGGCGGAGTTGCTCAAACGCCTGCAACTGCACGACTCCCCGCACCCGCCAAAATTGCGTCAGTCAAGATAGAAACTGGGTCGACGCAGCAAGTCATCGTAAAAAGCGGTGACACAGCAAGCAAAATTGCAGCACAAACTTTGCCCAGTGGCGTTTCGCTAGACCAAATGCTGGTGGCAATGATGCGTACCAACCCCGATGCGTTTATCAACGGTAACTTGAATCGCATTAAGACCGGTGCGGTGATGTCGATACCCAGCACCGAGTTAGTTCAATCTGTGGGGCCCGGTGAAGCTTCGCACATGGTGATTGCACAAAGCAAAGATTTCAACGAATTTCGACGCAAATTGGCGGCCAATGCCCCGCAAGCTGCCGTTACGCCTGCCGACCGAAAAACCGGTGGCACTATCGATGCCAAGGTAGAAGAAAAGAAATCTGCAGCACCGGCACCTGACAAACTAACGCTTTCTAAAGGCTCAATTCAGGGCAAAGCAGACGAGTCAAAACTTGCCCAAGAGCGAACTGAAAAAGACGCAGCTGCCAGAGCTACAGAAATCTCCAAAAATATCGCTGACTTGGCAAGACTGAATGCTGCCAGTGCGCCCAAGACTGCCCCGCCTGCTGCTGCGCCGGCATTGGCCGCCTCAGATGCGAAAGTTGCCGCGAGCTCATCCATCCCAGTCTCATCCCTAGCCGTCGCACCGGTCGCTGTGGCCTCGGCTGCATCAGCACCAGTTGCGACACCTGTTGCAGCGGCACCCATTGCAGCAATATCCGCGCCACAAAAGCCAATTGTTGAGGCGCCATTGGCGCAAGAGGTTCCAGATCTACTAGACGAATTGCTCGGCGATCCGATGGTGCCGGCAGCGGCAGGCGGACTTCTTGCTTTGCTGGGCGGTTTTGCGTTTTGGAGAGTTCGGCAACGGAATAAAAATTCGGCGCACATAGACAGCTCATTTTTAGAAAGTCGCCTGCAACCAGACTCTTTCTTTGGGTCAAGTGGAGGTCAACGCGTTGACACCTCTAGTGATGCGCGGGGAAATACATCTTCTATCGCCTACACCTCTAGTCAACTGGATGCTGCAGATGACGTGGATCCGGTGGCCGAAGCCGATGTCTATTTGGCCTATGGACGGGATCTCCAGGCTGAAGAGATTCTCAAAGAAGCCTTGCGTCACACTCCGGGGCGTATTGCAATTCATGTAAAGCTCTTGGAAATATTCGCCAAACGACGTGATGTTGGTAGCTTCAGTGCATTCGCGCAACAGGCTTTTAAAGTTACAGGTGTAGACAGCGCCGATTGGGTCTCGATCTGCGAACTCGGTTTAAGCATAGACCCACAAAATGGGCTGTATCAACCGGGCGCTGCGTCCCTGAGCGGCTTTAACCTCCCGACTGAAACTCCCAGCAGCCGAGAGGCTGGTTCTGGCTTTGGTTCAACCATCGCGCTGTCGGCCAATGCAGAGTTGAACTCCGCGCCTGCAGGGTTGGACCTTGATTTAGATTTAGACTTTTCAGCAGACGACGGACCTGCAGTGCCTGCAGTAGCTGCACCCGTTCAAGCAACCACTGCGTCCAACAGCATAGATTTCGACATTTCTAGTCCCATTGAACTAGGCCATGCTGAATTACCACTCCCAGAATTCGACGCACTTGGCACTGTGCCCATGGCAGGTAGTTCGTTGGCAGATGCAGCGAGTTCTGAGCACGGTTTAATCGATTTCGATATGGGTGATTTGTCACTGGACTTGGACCCACCTGTCGATGAAATCGCTATGGGATCCCCATCGGTTTTCTCTGAAGATCCGCTAGAAACCAAGCTTGCACTCGCCCATGAGTTTGTGTCTATCGGTGATGAAGACGGCGCAAGAGCCTTGATTGAAGAGGTGTTATTCGAAGCTACGGGTGAGTTGCACAGGAAAGCCCAGCAAGCTCTGGCTAACCTGAGCTAAGTTGAATTTGAACGAAGGGATGGCTTCGGGTTTGGCAGTACAGGCATGAGGATTGCGCTGGGAGTCAGCTACAACGGGCAAAACTACCAAGGCTGGCAGAGCCAGTCGTCGGGCCAAACCGTGCAGGATAAACTGGAAGCATCTCTGGGCAAGTTCACAGCCCAGAAGCGCGTGTCCACCATATGCGCTGGCCGCACCGATGCGGGTGTGCACGGGCTGATGCAGGTGGTGCATTTCGACACGCCTCTAGACCGCGACAATCATTCCTGGATACGCGGCACCAACGCAAATCTGCCCAAGGACATTGCAGTGCAATGGGCGCAGCGCACGTTGGACGCTTTCCATTGCCGGGCCTGCGCCACGTCGCGCCGCTATGCCTATGTGTTGCTGGAGTCGCCGGTTCGGCCCAGCATTGAATTGGGCAGAGTAGGATGGACTTTCAACTCACTAAATTTTGACTCTATGCGCGAGGCAGCTGATATTTTGCTGGGCGAGCACGACTTCACCTCGTTTCGTGCCTCGCAGTGCCAAGCCCTGAGTCCTGTCAAAAATTTGCTGGAAATTGCGATCAGCCAACGCGGTGCCTACTGGCGTTTTGAGTTTGAAGCTAATGCCTTTTTGCACCACATGATCCGTAACATCATGGGTTGCCTGGTGACCATTGGGCAAGGCAAAAAACCACCACAATGGATGGCAGAAGTGTTGGCCGCACGCGACCGCGATGCTGCAGCGCCCACCTTTTCACCTGACGGTCTGTACTTTCTGGGGCCGCGCTACGACGCGCATTGGGGCATACCGGAGCGCACGCCTGCGTATGATTCACTACCATGACCCAT
Organism: Pseudomonadota bacterium; assembly: GCA_041165385.1. Lineage (GTDB taxonomy): Bacteria > Pseudomonadota > Gammaproteobacteria > Burkholderiales > Burkholderiaceae_C > Allorhodoferax. Next base: position 5,020 of record JBEANP010000094.1, read on the forward strand.
TTCCTCACCCCCCAATTGCGCACCCGTATCAAAATCTGTGGGCTCACCCGCGAGCAAGACGTGGATGCTGCGGTAGCTGCAGGCGCGGATGCCATTGGCTTTGTGCTGTACGCCAAAAGCCCGCGTGCGGTGACACCTCAGCGCGCTGCCGAGTTGGCACGCCGACTGCCGCCGTTCATTACCCCTGTACTATTGTTTGTCAACGCAGATGCTATGGAAATAATAGCTGCTTGCTCAATGGTGGCAGGCGCTGCAGCCCAATTTCATGGCGATGAGAGCCCCGCAGACTGTCAAATAGCCACCCACCAAGGTGCGCGGCCCTATCTGCGTGCGGCGCGTATTCCCTTGGGCGATGACGCGCAGGCGTTTGACCTCGTAAAATACGTGCACGATTACCAAAACGCCCAAGCCATTTTGCTCGATGCCCATGTGGACGGGTTCGGTGGTGGCGGCAAAACATTCAATTGGTCACTTCTTCCTCCAAGCGTCAACGCTCACCTCGTCTTGAGTGGTGGACTCACCAGTGCAAACGTGGGAGATGGCATCACGCAGGTCAGGCCACTTTGTAAAACGTTGGCCGTGGATGTGAGCTCGGGCGTGGAAGCGCTGGACGCTCAGGGACTGCCCATTAAAGGCATCAAAGACCCCGCAAGAATGATCGAGTTTGTGGCCGCTGTGCGCGCCGCAGACAAACAACTCTAAACCCTGTTCCGTTGGTGCTGCCCCTGATGGGTGCAATTACAAGTCGCGATCAAACTTGCACCAACGGGCACCTGAAAGTGAGAAACACCATGTACGAATACCAGCAACCCGACCTCAAAGGTCACTTCGGAAAATACGGCGGCAGCTTTGTCTCCGAGACGCTGACCCACGCCATCAATGAGCTGAAAGACGCGTACGCCAAGTACCAGCACGATCCGTCGTTCATAGCCGAGTTCCAATCCGAGCTGGCGCATTTTGTAGGTCGCCCTTCCCCCATTTACCACGCGGCCCGCATGAGCACAGAGGCGGGTGGCGCGCAGATTTTCCTGAAGCGTGAAGACTTGAATCACACCGGCGCGCACAAGATCAACAACACTATTGGCCAGGCCATGCTCGCCAAGCGCATGGGCAAGCCTCGTGTGATTGCTGAAACCGGCGCTGGCCAGCACGGCGTAGCCACCGCCACCATCTGCGCCCGCTACGGCCTGGAATGTGTGGTCTACATGGGCAGCGAAGACGTCAAACGCCAAAGCCCCAACGTGTACCGCATGAAGCTGCTAGGTGCCACCGTGGTGCCGGTGGAGAGTGGCAGCAAAACGCTGAAAGATGCGCTGAATGAAGCCATGCGCGACTGGGTTGCTAATGTAGACAACACCTTCTACATCATCGGCACCGTGGCCGGCCCGCACCCTTACCCGATGATGGTGCGCGACTTCCAGAGCGTCATTGGCAATGAATGCCTGCTGCAAATGCCGGAGATGCTGGCTGCGGCTGGCTGCAAGTCTAAGCAGCCCGACGCAGTGATTGCCTGCGTGGGTGGAGGCTCGAACGCCATGGGTATCTTCTACCCCTACATCCAGCACGACGCCACCCGCCTGATCGGCGTGGAAGCCGCAGGCGAGGGTCTGGAGAGTGGCAAACACTCGGCCTCCATTCAAAAAGGCAGCCCCGGCGTGCTACACGGCAACCGCACCTATGTGCTGCAAGACGACAACGGCCAGGTAACCGAGACGCACAGCATCAGCGCGGGTCTGGACTATCCTGGGGTGGGCCCGGAGCACGCGTTCCTCAGCGACATTGGCCGTGCCGAGTACGTAGGTATAACCGACACAGAAGCGCTAGCAGCCTTCCACTACCTGTGCCGCACCGAGGGCATCATCCCCGCACTGGAATCCAGCCACGCGGTGGCTTATGCCATGAAGCTGGCCAAAACCATGCGCACCGACCAAAGCATTCTGGTCAACCTGTCCGGCCGGGGTGACAAAGACATCGGCACCGTGGCTGACCTAAGCAACGGTGAATTTTTCTGCCGCCCCAGCTGCACTGGCCAGTCTGTCAAGGGAAATAATGTGCTTAATGTGGTCGCAGCGCCCGTCAGTATTAAACAGTCCGCTATGAAAGTAGTAGCATGAGCCGCATTCAAAGTACTTTTCAAACGCTGGCCTCCCAGGGCCGCAAGGCACTGATTCCGTTCGTCACCGCTGGCTACCCCTACGCTGACATCACCCCTGCATTGATGCACGGCATGGTGGCCGGTGGGGCCGATGTGATCGAGCTGGGCGTGCCTTTTTCTGACCCCAGCGCCGATGGTCCGGTCATTCAAAAAGCCGGCGACAAAGCGCTGGCCTTCGGCATCGGTCTGGTGCAGGTGCTGGCCATGGTGCGCGAATTCCGCAAGACCGACACCACCACCCCCGTGGTGCTGATGGGTTATGCCAACCCGGTAGAGCGCTACGACCAAAAGCACGCCATCAGTGGCGTGCAGAGCGCATTCGTCAAAGACGCGTCTGAGGCCGGTGTGGATGGCGTGCTCATCGTCGACTACCCGCCCGAAGAATGTGAAGCCTTTGCCGCCGACCTGCGGGCCCACGACATGGACCTGATCTTTTTGCTGGCCCCCACCAGTACCGACGAGCGCATGCAGCAGGTGGCCCGCGTGGCCAGCGGCTATGTGTACTACGTGTCGCTCAAGGGCGTAACCGGCTCCGGCGCGCTGGATACCGACGCAGTGGAAGCCATGTTGCCACGCATTCGCCAGCACATCAGCACGCCCGTAGGCGTCGGCTTTGGCATCCGCGATGCGGCTACCGCGAAGACGATTGCCAAGGTGTCGGACGCGGTGGTGATAGGCAGCAAAATCATCCAACTGCTGGAACACCAGCCCAGCGACCAGGTGGCGGCGACGGCGCAGCAGTTTCTGCAAGAAATTCGCTCCGCCATGGACCAAGGCTGACCCGCCACGCGTAAGCAGAATTTGGCCAATGTTTGGCCGATAATGCCCCATGATAGAAGCCCACCCGGAGTGGGCGCCCGTTGGACATCGCACTGGAGATTTGCATATGAGCTGGCTAGAAAAACTGCTACCCCCCAAAATTCAGCACACCGACCCCACCGAGCGCCGTAGCATTCCAGAGGGGTTATGGATCAAGTGCCCCAGTTGCGAAACCGTGCTGTACAAGAACGATCTGGAGCAAAACCAGAACGTTTGCCCCACCTGCAGCCACCACCACCGTATTGGTGCGCGGGCACGCCTCAATATATTTTTGGACAGCGAAGGCCGTTTTGAGCTGGGCCAGGAAGTGCTGCCAGTGGATGCACTCAAGTTCAAAGACAGCCGCAAATACCCCGAGCGCCTGAAAGAAGCCCTGGAAAACACCGGCGAGACCGATGCTTTAATCGTCATGGGTGGCGCAGTGCATGGCGTGAGCGTCATTGCCGCCTGCTTTGAATTTGAATTCATGGGTGGCAGCATGGGCTCGGTGGTGGGCGAGCGCTTTGTACGCGGCGTTGAAGCTGCCATTGAGCAAAAAGTGCCCTTTATCTGCTTTACCGCCACTGGCGGTGCGCGCATGCAAGAGGGCTTGCTGTCACTAATGCAAATGGCCAAAACCAATGCGTCCCTCACTCGCTTGGCAAAGAAAGGCCTGCCCTACATCAGCGTCCTGACCGACCCCACCATGGGCGGCGTGAGCGCAGGCTTTGCGTTCTTGGGCGACATCGTGATTGCAGAGCCCAAGGCGCTGATTGGCTTTGCAGGCCCCCGCGTGATTGAATCCACCGTGCGCGTGACCTTGCCCGAAGGCTTTCAGCGTGCCGAATTTTTACAAACCAAGGGCGCAATTGACTTCATCAGCGACCGCCGCGAACTGCGCAAGACCATTGCCAATGCGTTGGCGATGCTGCAGCGCCAACCCGCTGACGCGGTGATCTAGTTGCGGGTATCAGGCCACCATGCTTAGCATGTTGGCCTGGACTGATCCCAGCACGATGCCAGCAACCTGCAATATCACCAGCAGCACCAGCGGCGACAAATCCACGCCACCCACCAAAGGCAACAAGCGCCGGATAGGGTTGAGCAGAGGCATGACCATGCGCTCCAGCACATCGGACATAGTGGACTGGGTTTGCACCCACGACAACACAGCGTACACAATCACCAAGCCACTCACGCCCGATATGGCTACGCGCGCCACTCCCAGCAACGCAAGCACCGCAACAGAAGCCAAACTAGCCCCCTTGCCGGTCAGCAGCCACAAAATCACGAACTGCGCCAATTGAACCAGCAGCGCACCCAACAGACTCGCCATGTCCCAGCGTCCCACTGCGGGCACCACACGGCGCAGTGGTAGCACCAGCCAATCGGTCAATGCAAAAATAAATTTACCCATGGGGTTGCCCGAACGCGCAGACATGGCAATGCGTTGGTACTGCAAGTACAGGCGCAAAAGGCAAATGCCAGTGACAAGGCCAGAGGCCACTTCGAGCAAGAGAGAGACAATTTGGTAGAGCATGGCGTAATGGTAAGTTGGCCAATGCATCATAGCCGGGCAATATGGCGAGTTAGCCCTCGTAGAATCTAGGGTTTTGGTCCGCCGCCGCGCCGAACCACCCGAAGAATTTCTGAGAAACCCCCGAGTAATTGCCCCATGTCTGAAACCCACGCCACCGCCCCAGCATCCCACCCTTCAGCAGCACCTGCACCGCAAGATGAAAATCAGCTGATTCTGGAGCGCCGCGAAAAGCTCA
>JBEANP010000095.1:0-9537 GCA_041165385.1 Pseudomonadota bacterium
TGCACGCGCGTCTCTGATTGCAGCGCTGCACACCCAAGACGCGCCTGGCGCGTTACTCTTGGGCAATGATGCCACCAAAGGCGTTGTACCCATCATTCCGAACAGGGAACCTGGCGCAGTGTTGGACGCTGCCACCTTGGACGTGGCCAGCACGCTACCAACAGGGTCATCTGTGGGTGGCGAACAGCCCAAGTTTTTGGCGGTTCATGAGTCAGGTGATGCACTAATCGTGAAGTTTTCGCCCCCGCGCAATACGGCATATGGTGAGCGATGGAACGATCTTTTGTGCGCAGAAGAGCTTGCCTCGCGCGCACTCTCGGAGGCTCAGATCGATGCAGCCCACACTAGCATTATTCAAACAGACACCCGCACGTATTTGCTAAGCCGTCGTTTTGACCGGACACGTATGGGCGGACGCAAACATGTGGTGTCCGTAGGTGCAGCACACCAGGGTTTTGTCAAAGAGCCCTACCGCAATTGGAGTGCCACGTGCGAGGCACTCTGCGCAAAAGGAAAACTGTCCGCCACCGATGCTGCCAAAGCACATGACCTTCTTCAATTTGGCCGCCTAATTGGCAACACCGACATGCACTCGGGCAACCTCAGCCTGTATGCCCAGGGCAGCAGCCTGCAACAAATCCTACGCGGACAACTGTCGCTCGCCCCCATCTATGACATGCTTCCCATGCGCTGGCGGCCCGATCATGCGCTGGGCTTAGTGGAATACCAGCCCTTTGACCCAGACATGACCCTTGCACGCGCGGCCATCAGGCATGCAGCGGGACATTTCTGGGCCCTGTTATCCACCGACGCACGGGTGTCCCAGGACCTGCGGTACACCGCAGCGGCTATGTCACAGTACCAAGCCTCTGTAGCAACCTAATTTCATGCACAGTTGCGGTTTAATTACAGGCATGACTGCTCCAACTGCTTCCCTCACCGAACCCGACCAACCCCGCAACCCTCTGCATGGCATGACCCTGGAGGCCATCGTTACCGCGTTGTCTGATTTTTACGGTTGGGAAGAGTTGGGCCAACGCATCCCCATTCGCTGCTTTTGCCTAGACCCCAGCGTGAAATCCAGCTTGGCGTTTTTGCGCAAAACACCGTGGGCACGCGACAAAGTGGAGGGGCTTTACCTGTTCATGCTGCGCGAGCAGCGTAGGGGTCAGCGCTAAAAATCAGCGTTAGTCGGGCACCACCGCGTTAACCACGGCACCAGCCACTTTAGCCCCGGCCTTTACACCGGTAGCCAACACGGTGACTGCTGCGTCAGCCACGGCCACCACAGCACAACCCATAAGTACTTGAACGCACAGTGCCGCGACCGCAACTCGCAGTAGATGAGAAGAATTTTTCATGGCGTGCAGTTTATCGATTTACGCGGGTAACCTTGCACGGTAATTGCTTCTATCCCGTGATTTAGCACACCAAGCTCCCATTTAGGAAAAACTATGTCTTCTATCAATTTCATCGGCGGCGAAAAAGGCGGCGTGGGCAAGTCTGTTGTCGCACGTCTGTTGGCCCAGTATTTCATCGACAAGGGCCGCGCATTCACTGGCTTTGATACCGATCGCTCGCACACCTCGTTCACACGCTTTTACTCAGACTTTGCGTCCCCCGTGGTGGTGGACACTTACGAAGGCCTGGACTTAATCGCCGGTGTGTTCGAGGAAGAACCCGTGGCGGGCGATCCACCCAATGTAATTGTTGATTTGGCCGCGCAAACCGCAGCCCCCCTGGCCCGCTGGATCAAAGACTCCGATTTGGTGTCGCTGATGGCCAGCATTGGCGTGACGGTCAACTTTTGGCATGTGGCCGATGCAGGCAAAGACTCGGTCGACCTGCTGGACCGCCTGGTGGCCACCTACGGGGCTGGCCCCAACTACATCGTGGTGAAAAACTTGGGCCGAGGCAGCGATTTCTCGCAGCTAGAAGAGTCCAACGCCCTCAAAAAAGCCCAAGCATTAGGCGGCCACGTTATCAGCCTGGCGCAACTGCACGAAGGCAGCATGCGCAAGATTGACCGCCAAAACGCCAGCTTTTGGGGCGCCATTCACACCACCAGCGGCCCGGATGCGTTGGGCATGCTAGAGCGCCAACGCGTCAAGACTTGGCTCAAAACCGCCTACAGCAATTTGGACGTTTTGCCACTCGGCTAGGCAGGGGTAGCTGCTGGCATACTGGCAGCCCGTGAATACTTTGCCCGACCCTACTTCCCCGCAAGCCAACCCCAGCACCGGTGTGCTGGCCCAAGCGCACCAATGCATGGCCAGCGCGGGCCACTATAACGAGCTGCGCGGCAAGCCATCGCGCACAGACAGTCCTACCGCCGCTGACTCAAGTGCTACAAATTTGGGAGCTGGTGACGCTAGTCTGGCAGGGGCTTGGGGGCAATTCTTCTCACAAAGTGAGGCACAAACCCCCGCCGACCTAGACCTGCGTGCTGCCAGCCTGCAGCGCCAAATTCGCGACAACGGCGTCACCTACAACGTGTATGCCGACGAGGAGGGCCCGCAGCGCCCGTGGTCGCTGGACCTGTTTCCCCTGATCATCGACGCACCCAGCTGGAACCGCATTGACGAGGGCGTGCAGCAACGCATGCGCTTGCTGGAAGCGGTAATGGCCGACGTGTACGGCCCGCAAAATTTTTTACGGGCGGGCCTGCTGCCAGCGGCCTTGGTACATGGCCACCCAGGGTATCTGCGGCCAATGCACGGCGCACGGCCTGTGGGGGGCGTGCACTTGCATGTAGCGGCTTTTGATCTAGCCCATGGCTTAGACGGCAACTGGTGGGTAGTAGGCCAGCGCTGCCAAGCGCCCAGTGGTTTGGGCTATTTGCTGGAAAACCGCTTGGCGGTGTCGCGCCAGTTTCCGCAGGCTTTTCAGAGTATGCGGGTGCAGCGCTTAGCCGCCACCTACCGCGCGTTGATGGACAGCATGAAGTCGATGAGCCCCGGCGGTTCTAACGCACACATTGCCCTGCTGACCCCCGGCCCCTACAACGAAACCTATTTTGAGCATGCCTACTTGGCGCGCTATTTGGGCCTGAGCCTGGTAGAAGGCAGCGACCTCACCGTGCGCGACGAACACCTGTTTCTCAAGACCCTGCAAGGGCTGGTGCCGGTGCATGGCCTGCTCAAACGGGTAGACGACCAGTACCTTGACCCACTAGAGCTGCGACCCGATTCCACCCTGGGCGTGCCGGGCTTGCTACAGGCTATTCGTGCAGGCAATGTGCTGGTGGCCAACGCGCCGGGGTCGGCGTTTTTGGAGTCCCCTGCACTGCTGGGCTTTTTGCCCGCACTGTCGCGCCACGCCTTGGGCGAAGAGCTACGTCTGCCCGCCCTGCCCACCTGGTGGTGTGGCGAGCGCAGCGCCATGGAAGAGGCCCTGCCGCGCCTGAACGAGCGCACCATCAAACCTACCTACCCCGGCTCCCCCATTCACCAAGGCTTTGAAGCCGCCCTGGGCCGCAACCTGAGTCAAGCCGACTTGGATAATTGGGCCGGCCGCATCATGCGCCAAAGCGAAGAACACACCGTACAGGCCTACATGCCCCTGTCGCAAATGCCCACCTGGCAAAAAGCGACCACAACGGGACGCATGGTGGCACGCTCAGTGTTGCTCAGGGTGTTTGCGGTATCCGACGGCTTGCACGCCAACGGCCGGTCGCGCTGGCGCGTGCTGCCTGGTGGCTTGGCACGCGTAGCAGGGGCCAGTGCGGACATTGCCTCTATGCAACGCGGCGGCAGCAGTGCCGACGTGTGGGCGCTCACCAATGGCGAAGTGGACACCACTACGATGCTAAGCAACACCTTAACCCCTGCTGCACTGGCGCAACGCAAGCGCCTGGTCACCAGCCGTGCCGCTGAAAACCTGTATTGGCTGGGCCGCTACACCGAGCGCGCCGAGAACTCCATTCGACTGGCCCGCATCACGCTAGAGGCACTAGGCGGTGAAGACCAAACCTCGGTCCCCTTGCAGCAATGGCTCACGCAAATGGCTTTGGCCAGCACACTGGTGCTGCCGGGCGTGCCCACTGCGGTACAAGCAAGGCGCGTATTTGAGCGTTCGCTGATTGCCAGCCTGGGCTCTACCGGCGGCGCCACCAGTGTGGGCTACAACCTTCGCTCCTTGAAGATGGCTGGGGCATCGGTGCGTGAGCGCTTGTCTGCCGAGCACTGGAGCGTGATTTTGCGGGCCGAAGAAGAGCTGTTTGCACGGTGCGCCGAACACACCGAGCGCGGCGACTACTCTGCAACCGACGCACTGCGGGTGCTGAAATCTGCCAGTGACTATTTGGCAGCCATTACTGGCGCACAAACCGACCGCATGACACGCGACGACGGCTGGCGATTGCTGAGCATTGGCCGCCATGTGGAGCGGCTGAACTTTTTGTCTGCATCACTGGCACGTGGGTTTGAGACCCGCTCGGTAGAAACCGAAGGCGGTTTTGAAGCCATGCTGGCGCTGTTTGACAGCACCATCACCTTTCGGGCCCAGTACCAGCAAAGCAGAGACATTGCAGCACTGATTGACTTGTTGGTGCTGGACCGCGACAACCCTCGTTCGCTGGCCTGGGTGGCACACACCCTGCGCGGGCGCCTGGCCAAGTTGGCAGGCAGCCCTGCTGGTGTCCTGGCGACCATGTCGTATAAAGTGCCCGACCCCGACACCTGGAGCCTCGTCGCCCTGTGCGAACACGATCTGGACAGCACGCGCCCACCTGCACTGATGGCTTTACTTGGCAGTTTGGTGGCGTCTGCATTTGCCGTATCAGATGACATCAGCACCACTTATTTCACCCATTCGGGCGACACCAACCACAGTGTGGGCACCTGATGCTGTTACACATTACCCATGAAACGCATTACCGCTACCGCCCTGCGGTAGAAACGGCCCAACACGTGGCCTATATGCAACCTAGCAACCACGCTTCGCAGCAATTGCTGGAGCACACACTGGTGGTTAACCCGCAGCCCGCCCAGTTGCGTAGCATCAACGATGTGTATGGCAACACGCGTTGTTTTTTCTCGCTGCAGACACCGCACGAAGTATTAAGCGTAATTTCGCACAGCCTGGTCGCCACCCAACCCAGCATACTGGTGCAAAGCACTGTGGGGTGGGAGAAAGTACGAGAGCGGTTTCGCTACCAGGCTGGGGCCACGTTTGACAGCGCTTGCGAGTTTGTCTTTGCGTCGCCGTTTGTGCCACGCGTGGTGGAGTTTGGCGCGTATGCGCGGCCTAGCTTTATGCCAGGCAGCAGCTTGCTTAATGCGTCCATCGATCTAATGCAGCGCATTTTTGATGATTTCACTTACGAGAGCCAAAGCACGCAGATCAACACCCCTGCGCTAGAAGCTTTGGCCCAGCGCAAAGGCGTGTGTCAGGACTTTGCCCACATCATGATTGCCTGCCTGCGCACGCTGGGCCTGCCCGCCCGTTACGTGAGCGGCTATATGCTGACCGAGCCACCACCCGGAGAGGTCAAGCTGGTGGGCAGTGATGCATCCCACGCGTGGGTGAGTGTGTACATTCCCGACCTGCCCGAAGGCGCGCGCTGGGTGGACTTTGACCCCACCAACAACCATTGGGGTTGGCATGCACCAGGACCTGACTACGTGACCGTTGCAGTGGGCCGTGATTTTGGTGATGTATCGCCCCTGCGCGGCGTGATTCATGGCGGTGCAAGCCATACCTTGCGCGTCGGCGTGACGGTGCGGTCAATGGGGAGCCATGCTCTGCCATCGATACCATTAATGCCACCTATGCCGGCGTTCGGCAGCCCATCACAGACACAAACCCAATCGCAAAGTCAAAGCCAGACTTTTTAATCGACTCTTTATTTCACATTCAAGGAATAGCCATGAGCATTTACGACACCCTCGCCAAACTCTCCATCACCCTGCCCCCAGTGGCTGTGCCAGCCGCCGCCTATGTGCCGTTTGTGCAAACGGGTAATTCGGTGTTTCTGAGCGGCCACATTGCCAAAAAAGACGGCAAGCCCTGGGTCGGCCAGCTCGGTAAAAACCTGACCACCGAAGAAGGCAAAGCTGCAGCCCGCGCCATTGCAATCGACCTGATGGGCACCTTGCATGCTGCCGTGGGCGACCTGAACCGCGTGACGCGCATTGTCAAAGTGATGTCACTGGTCAACTCCACCGGCGACTTTACCGAACAGCATTTGGTCACCAACGGCGCCAGCGAGCTTTTAGGCGAAGTGTTTGGCCCTGTAGTGGGCGCGCACGCCCGCAGCGCCTTTGGCGTAGCGCAAATTCCGATGGGCGCTTGTGTAGAAATTGAGCTGATTGCTGAACTAGCTGCCTAACAGCCACACCGACTGGTCGGCCACCGCACCCAAGTGCTTGGCTTTAACCACGTTGGGGGCCAACTCGGCCAAAGGGCGCAACACGAATGCGCGCTCGTCCATGCGCGGATGCGGTACCACCAAGGTAGCGGTACTAATGCGTTTGCTGCCATACAGCAGCACGTCCAAATCCAAGGTGCGGGGAGCATTGCGGTAGCTGCGTTCGCGGCCTGCGCGCTGTTCTATGGCTTGCAACTGCTCTAGTAGCGCTTGTGGTTTCAGGTTTGTCACCACCTCGACCACGGCGTTTACATAGTCGGCGCCACCTGCGTCGATGGGGGCGCTGCCATACAGCGATGACTTACGGGTGAGCGCAAGGCCATCTATGTCGGCAATCGCGTCCATAGCAGCCAACACGGCCAAGCGCGAATTGCCTAGATTAGCACCCAGACCGATGTAGGCTGTAACGGGTTCGGCAATGGGTTTGGACATGGCGGGTCTGGTCAGGATGCCGTGCCGGACGCACCACCATCGGCTCTGCCTGCCGCACCTTTGGCAGCACCCGTGCGACGACGGCGACGACGCTTGCGGGGGGCATCGGCGTCACCAGACTCTGCACCGGCTTCATATTCTGGAGTCGATTGGGGAGCTGCACCTGCAGGCACAGGCGCACGGTGCACGCGCGGAGCACGCGGCTTTTGCTGCATTTCGGCACGCACTTGATCCACCATGTCTTGGCGCATGTCATCGCTGGCCATGCTGAATTCTTGCCACCAGTCGGCCAGGGCTTCGTCCACTTCGCCCGCATCGGCGCGCAGGCGCATAAAGTCAAACGCAGCGCGGAAGCGGGGCTGCTCTGCCAAGCCAAAGGGCGTGCTGCCCATGCGCTTCTCGAAGCGGGGCTGCATGAGCCAGATTTCGCGCATGTCACCGGCCAGCTTGCCACGGCCCGACACATCGCCAATGCGGGCGTTGAACACGTCTTCAATCGCGTCTTGCAGCGCAGGGTGGCCGTTCTCGCCACGGGCCAGGCGCTTGTCCCAACCGTCACGCACATCGGCCCACAACACGCAGGCCAACAAGAAGCTGGGAGCCACGGGCTTGCCCTCGCCCACGCGTCGGTCGGTGTCTTTCAGGGCTGCATTGACAAAGGTTTGCTCAGCGCGCTCCACTACCACGTCCAGTAACGGGTAGATGCCGCGTGCCATGCCCAATAATTTGAGCTGCTCGATGGATGCCAGAGCATGGCCGGTTTGCAGCAGCTTGAGCATTTCGTCAAACAAGCGGCTTTGCGGCACGTCATTCAACAGCGACTGGCACTTGATCAGTGGCCCGGCGGTTTTGGCCTCTAGCTTGAAGCCCAGCGGGCTCAGCTTGGCGGCAAACCGCACAGCACGGATAATGCGCACCGGGTCTTCGCGGTAGCGCGTGGCCGCGTCGCCAATCATGCGCAATGTCTTGCTTTTGGCGTCCTTCAAACCGTTGTGGTAATCGACCACGATTTGTGTCTCGGGGTCGTAGTACATGGCGTTGATGGTGAAGTCGCGGCGCACAGCGTCTTCTTCTTGCGGGCCCCACACGTTGTCGCGCAGCACGCGGCCAGTGCTGTCTACGGCGTGTTTCATGCCTGCCAGCTCGCTCTTGCTGGTTTTCTCGTTACCCGCCACTTGCTCAGCGGCGGCGTTGTCTAGGTAGGCGCGGAAGGTAGAGACCTCAATCACTTCATGCTCGCGCCCCCGCCCGTACACCACGTGTACGATGCGAAAGCGCCGCCCGATGATGAACGCGCGGCGAAACAGGCCCCTGACCTGCTCCGGCGTGGCGTTGGTGGCCACGTCAAAGTCTTTGGGGCGCAAACCCACCAGCAGGTCGCGCACTGCACCTCCGACGATATAAGCCTCAAAACCGGCTTGTTTGAGCCCGTGCACCACGTTATTGGCACGCTCATCCACCAGCGATGGATCGATACCGTGCACACTGGCAGGCACTTCGATGCGCTTGCCGAAGGTGGGTTGTTTGCTGGAGGCTGTGGGCGATTTGCCCAGCAGCTTGTCGATGAATTTTTTAATCAAGTGAAATTTCCTAGCCCTATTTGGCGTTATCTAGCGTTTCCTTGCCTTCTATCGCAAGGGCCTAACTTAGAGAGTCAGGCAAAAAGGTTGAGTATGCGCCATCCCCGCTGGGTGGCGATGGCTTGCAGCCGCTCATCTGGGTTAGTGGCCACGGGGGTGTCGACCTTCTCCAAGAGCGGCAGATCGTTGATGGAATCGGAATAAAACGTGGTGTGTACCGAGGTCCAATCCATCCCATTTTCCGCCAACCACATGCCAACCCGCTCCACCTTGCCCTCACGAAACGATGGCACGCCCGCTATTGCACCGGTAAACCAGCCCGTGCCACCGGGCGCGTCGTCACGCACCAGATCCACGGCTATCAAGTCGGGCACGCCAAACGCATCGGCAATGGGGCGGGTCACAAAGGCATTGGTGGCGGTGACGATCACCACTTTGTCACCCGCAGCCTGGTGGTCTTGTACCAACTTTAAAGCCTGCGGTTGTATGGCTTTTAGCACCACAGCGCCCATAAACTGTGCATGAGCAGCTATTGATTTTGTAGCACCCTGCTTTCGCACGGCTGCTGTGGCAAAGCGGATGTATTCATGGATATCCAGCGTACCGGCCTTGTAGTGGGCATAAAACGTGTCATTCTGGCGTGCAAAATCGGCGGCATCGGTCCAACCCAGCGCGGTGGTGAACTCGCCCCAGGCGTAGTCCGAATCCATGGCAATCAGGGTGTGATCCAGATCGAACAGGGCTACACGAGCCCCCACGCTCCCCACTGCGTGTGGTTCGCTGCCCCCCAAGGGGGACTTCGCGCCTAGGGACGGCCCGTCGGCGTTCATCGTTATGCGAGTCTTCATGCGTTGTCCATCATAGATTTGATCAGGGGGATGGTGATGGGGCGCTGGGTTTGCAGGCTGTAGCCGTCCAACAGGTCTAGCAGCTCCATCAGACTGCCCAGGTCACGGGAAAACCGCGTGAGCATGAAGTCCATCACCTCGTCACTTAAAAACACGCCACGCGCATCTGCGGCTTGGCGTAGTACACCGCGTCGCTCTGGCTCAGTAAGTAGCTGTAACGCATAAATGTGCCCCCAACCCAGGCGGGTGCGCAGGTCGTCGCGCAGCTTCAAGTCTGCCGGCGGCATTTCGCCAGCAGCCAACACCG
>JBEANP010000096.1:0-9511 GCA_041165385.1 Pseudomonadota bacterium
GACAGCAGCCCTGCAGTACAAAGCCAATGATGGGCAGGTCTACAACCTCAATTTGATTGACACACCAGGTCATGTGGACTTCTCTTACGAAGTGAGTCGATCGCTCTCGGCGTGCGAAGGCGCGTTGCTGGTAGTAGATGCAAGTCAGGGCGTAGAGGCGCAAACGGTTGCCAACTGCTACACCGCACTCGAATTGAATGTTGAAGTGCTGCCCGTACTGAACAAAATTGATTTGCCCAATGCCGACCCGGATAATGCACGCAGCGAAATTGAAGACGTGATCGGCATTGATGCGACCGATGCAATTGTGTGCTCGGCGAAAACGGGCATTGGCATCGACGACATTTTGGAAGCTATTGTTGCCAAAATTCCTGCACCCAAGGGTAACCCCGACGGACCCTTGCGCGCCATGATTATTGACAGCTGGTTTGACAGCTACGTCGGTGTGGTGATGTTGGTGCGCGTTGTCGACGGTCGTTTGGGTAAGGGTGAGCGTATCAAGATGATGGCGTCTGGGGCAACCTACAACGCCGATAACTTGGGTGTGTTTACTCCAGCCAACCAACCGCGCCAATCGCTGGAAGCGGGCGAGGTGGGTTACATCATTGCGGGTATAAAGGAGCTACAAGCTGCAAAAGTGGGTGACACCGTTACGCTGGTTAAGCAAGGCACTGGTGGCGCTGCCTTCACCGCTACAGAGGCATTACCGGGCTTTAAAGAAATCCAACCGCAAGTGTTTGCGGGCCTGTATCCCACTGAGGCAAGCGAGTACGACTCGCTGCGCGATGCGCTAGAAAAACTCAAGCTCAACGATGCTTCGTTGCACTACGAGCCAGAAGTTTCACAGGCGTTGGGTTTTGGTTTTCGCTGTGGCTTTTTGGGTCTATTGCACATGGAAATTGTGCAAGAGCGGCTTGAGCGAGAGTTTGACCAAGACCTAATCACCACCGCACCTAGCGTCGTCTACGAAGTGATGAAAAACGACGGCGAAGTCATCATGGTGGAGAATCCATCCAAGATGCCCGACATCGGCAAAACTGCAGAGATTCGTGAGCCCATCGTAACTATGCACTTGTACATGCCGCAAGAATATGTGGGCGTGGTGATGACACTAGCAAATCAAAAGCGTGGCGTGCAAATGAACATGGCCTATAAAGGCCGCCAGGTTGTGTTGACCTATGAGATGCCACTGGCTGAAATTGTGCTCGACTTCTTTGACAAACTCAAAAGCGTGAGCCGCGGTTATGCCTCTATGGACTACGACTTTAAAGAATATCGCGCTGCCGACGTAGTGAAAGTCGACATCTTGTTGAACGCTGAAAAAGTAGATGCGCTGTCCATCATGTTGCACCGTACTCAAAGTCAGTTTCGTGGCCGTGCGGTGGTCGCAAAAATGCGGGAAATTATTTCTCGGCAGATGTATGACGTGGCCATCCAAGCGGCCATTGGAGCCAACATTATTGCGCGTGAGACAATCAAAGCGCTGCGCAAAAACGTACTTGCCAAGTGCTACGGCGGTGACATTTCGCGTAAGAAAAAGCTCTTAGAGAAACAAAAAGCAGGTAAGAAGCGCATGAAACAAATTGGTTCCGTTGAAGTTCCCCAGGAAGCGTTCTTGGCCATTTTGCAGGTGGAAGATTGATGCAAGCATTGACTTCTGCCGTTCTCGGTGCCTTTGTCCTGTATGCCGGTTCATGGTACTTTGGCTTTGTCGAGGGAAACTTTGCGTTGCTCTTATTCTTGGCGACCGTTGTTACAGGCGTGTATTGGCTGGCGGAGCGTTTTCACTTTTTGCCGCAGCGCCAAAAAGCGGCGGCCTTGCTGGTGGCCAATGACATCCAACGCCGTGCCGAATTGCAAAAAATGGGTATCTCTCAGGTCGATGGCGACGTAACTGCCGCCAAGCAGCATATCTTGGCGCAGCCATGGTGGCTGGATTGGACTGCGGGGTTGTTCCCCGTTATCATTGCCGTGTTTTTTCTGCGCTCATTTTTGTTTGAGCCCTTCAAAATTCCATCCGGTTCAATGATTCCCACGCTGTTGGTGGGGGACTTGATTTTGGTGAATAAATTCACCTACGGTATTCGATTGCCGGTGCTAAATATCAAGCTAACAGAGGGTAATAAGCCTCAGCGCGGCGATGTGATGGTGTTCCGCTATCCACCCAAGCCCAGCTTGGACTACATCAAGCGCGTAGTGGGCCTGCCAGGTGATACGGTGGCTTATTTGAACAAGCGACTAACGATCAATGGTCAAGCGGTTGCTACTGCGACGTTGCCTGAATTCTTTGATGAAGATGCCATGCGCTATTTCAAGCAACTTGAAGAAAGCTTGGGTGACAAAAAGCACCGACTGTTGAATGACGATGATCGCCCGGCGTTCGTGCCAGGAGCGGACAACTTTGCGGGCCGTGGCGGCTGTAGCTACACCGTAGAAGGTGTCACCTGCAAGGTGCCTGAAGGGCAGTATTTCATGATGGGCGACAACCGCGACAATTCGCTGGATTCTCGGTATTGGGGCTTTGTGCCTGACAAAAATATTGTCGGCCGTGCTTTTTTTGTCTGGATGAATTTTGGTAACTTCAAGCGTATTGGTTCGTTTGACTGAAAGGGCAGTGACTATGACAGTGCAGTACAAATCGCGTCAACGCGGCATTACCTTTTTTGGCCTCGTCTTCGTAGGGGCGGTGTTGGCTATGGCGGGCGTGGTGGCTGCCCAAGCTTTTCCCACAGTCGTTGAGCTGATGGCGGTTCAAAAAGCCGTGTCCAAAGCCGCAGAAGGACAATCGGTTGCAGATATCCGCAATCTGTTTGACAAACAGGCGTCTGTCGACGACATCAAATCTATTTCCGGCAAAGACATCGAAGTCAGCAAAGAAGGCGACAAGGTGGTTGTGTCGTTTAGCTATCAGCGCGAAATTCACTTGGTAGGGCCTGCATTTTTAACCCTCAAATACGCTGGCCGTTCCAAATAACGTGGCAGATGGTTTGCTTGAATTGCAGCACCGGTTGCAGTACGATTTTTCTGATATTTCCCTGCTGTCGCGTGCCATTACACACCGTAGTTTTTCCGTAGACCATTACGAGCGACTCGAGTTTTTGGGCGACTCGGTGCTGAGTTTGGCCGTGTCTGATCTGCTGTATTCCCGGTTGGGTACCTTGCCTGAAGGGGATTTATCGCGGGTTCGCGCCAACTTGGTCAAACAAGATACGCTGCATTTGCTTGCCGTTGATTTGGGGTTGCCTGATGTAATCAAACTCGGAGAAGGTGAAGTGCGCTCCGGAGGGCAAAAACGTCCATCTATATTGGCCGACGCACTGGAGGCCATCATCGGTGCGGTGTATCTGGATGGGGGCTTTGCCAAGGCGCAGACCCTAGTGCACCGGCTTTACAAGGCTGTTGAAATCAACCCGCAGATGGATGCTATCGGCAAAGATCCAAAAACCGAGTTGCAAGAGTGGTTGCAGGGTCGCAAAATGAAACTACCGCAGTACAAAGTTATTGGCACCTTGGGCGCAGCCCACAAGCAAAGTTTTGACGTGGAATGCGAAATTCTGGAGCTGCGCCTCTGCGAGCGCGGCATTGGGGGCTCGCGCCGCGCGGGCGAACAGGCCGCAGCTGCCGCCATGCTGCAAACCATCAAAGAAAAAGTGAAGAAATGAATGCTCCTAAAAACATAGCTGGTCACGTAGACTCCACAGGGTCTAGCGGCCAAATTGAACAAAAATCTGAGGATCAAGCTGACCTCGATAGCATGCTCGAAGGTCTGCTCAAAAGTACGCCGAAGCTGGCGCAACCCGGCACGGCGTCCACTGAAGGTCAGCGCTGCGGCTTGGTGGCCATTGTGGGCAAGCCCAATGTGGGGAAATCGACGCTACTCAATGCCCTGGTGGGTCAAAAGATCAGTATTACCTCGCGCAAAGCGCAGACCACGCGCCATCGCATCACCGGTATGCATACCCAAGGTGCAACCCAGTTTGTGTTTGTCGACACACCGGGGTTTCAAACCTTGCATGGCAATGCACTGAACAAGTCGCTCAACAAGACCGTGGTCGGTGCTGTGGCCGATGTGGACTTGATTTTGTTCGTGGTTGAGGCTGGTAGCTTTACCCCAGCCGATGCCCGCGTGCTGGCACTTCTGGGTAAAGATATTCCTACGCTGTTGATTGCCAATAAGCTCGATAACATCCACCGCCGCGGCGACATCGCGCCTTGGCTGCAAACCATGCAGGGCAAGCATAGCTTTGCCGAGTTTGTGCCCATGTCGGCCAAGAGCGCCAGAGACATCGAGCGCTTGCTGACGATTTGCGAGAAATACCTGCCTGAGCAAGCTTGGTGGTACAGCGAGGACGAGCTTACCGATCGTAGCGAAAAGTTTTTGGCCAGCGAACTGGTGCGTGAAAAACTGTTTCGCCTGACTGGGGACGAGCTTCCTTACACCTCGACCGTAGTGATCGACAAGTTTGAAGAAGAGCCCCCAGCCCGTAAGGGCCAAAAGCGCCTGTTGCGCATTGCCGCCACCATCGTGGTGGAGCGCGATGGCCACAAGGCCATGGTGATTGGCGACAAAGGCGAGCGCATCAAGCGCATCGGCATGGAAACCCGCGTGGAGCTGGAAAAGCTGGCTGACGCTAAAGTGTTTTTGGAGCTGTGGGTGAAAGTGCGTTCCGGTTGGGCCGACGATGCCGCGCGCGTGCGTTCATTTGGTTATGAATGAGTAAGTGGCTACCAAGCGCATTTCTGACGAGCCAGCGTATGTGCTGCACCGCTACGATTGGAGCGAGTCCAGCCTGATTTTGGAAGTGTTCACCCGCCACTACGGGCGTATTGCCCTGGTGGCCAAGGGTGCCAAGCGACCTAATTCCAGTTTTCGCCCTATCTTGTTGCCCATGCAGTTGCTGCACGTGGCGTTTGGCGGCGATGCCGAAATCAAAACCCTCAAAAGCGCTGAATGGCAAGGTGGCCACGTCATGCCCACGGGCGATGCACTCCTGTCGGGCTACTACCTCAACGAACTGTTGATGACGCTGCTGGCGCGCGACGACCCGCATGCCATGTTGTTTGATATCTACGCAAGAGTGGTACAAGTCATTTCCAGCGAACACGGCGAGGTGTTGCAGGCAGCCCTGCGCACCTACGAGCTGCTGTTGCTGCGCGAGATTGGCTTTTTGCCTCAGCTCAATCTTCAGACTATGACCCTTCGCCCGCTGGAGCTTGATGTGCACTACGTACTGGTACCCGAAGGGGGCTTGCGCCAAGCCCACAGTGATGACCGGGTGAGCCTGACTGGCAAGCAATGGACGCAGTTGCAAGCCTCTTTGGAAGACAGTGTCCCCTTTACAGTCACTCTGCGCACCTGTGCCGAGATGATGAGTGAGCTCAAGCCCCAGCTGCGCGCGCTGCTGCACTACCATTGCGGTGTCAAAACCCTGCGCACACGCCAGATGATGATCGACATTCAAAGCCTCTGAATATGACCATTTCACTCTCCGTCAACCTCAACAAAGTCGCCCTGGTGCGCAACACCCGCCACCTGGGCATTCCCCGCGTTACGCGCGCGGCCACGCTTTGCTTGCAGGCGGGTGCTGCCGGCATTACCGTGCACCCGCGCCCGGATGCCCGCCACATCCGCGCAGATGACGTGATTGATTTGGCTGAATTGCTGAAAGCTTGGCCAGGCCGTGAGTTCAATATCGAAGGCAACCCGTTTCACAACCTGATGGATTGCGTGCGTGATCTGCGTCAGCGCGATCTGCCAGTGCATCAGGTCACTTTTGTGCCCGACAGTGAGGGGCAATTCACCAGCGACCACGGCTGGGTGTTTCCCGTCGATGCCGCACGCCTCAAGCCGCTGATTGACGATGCCCATGCGCTGGGCCTGCGGGTCAGCCTATTTATGGATGCCGACCCTGCCGCCATGGCTGCAGCCAAAGCGGTGGGTGCGGACCGCGTGGAGCTCTACACCGAACCTTACGCCGCTGCCTGGGGCACGTCTCAACAAGGCGCGCAATTGGCCCGCTTTGCAGAGGCTGCCCAAGCGGCATTGGATGTGGGGCTGGGGGTTAACGCCGGGCACGACCTCAACCGCGATAACCTGGCCCTCTTCGCGCATCAAGTGCCCGGTCTGCAAGAGGTGTCTATTGGCCACGCGCTGATTGCGGACGCGCTGGAGTTGGGCTATGCAGCCACTATTCAAGCTTACCTAGATTGCCTGGCCGCATGATCTACGGCATTGGCACCGACATTTGCGACGTGCGCCGCATCAAGGCCAGTCTGGAGCGCCATGGCGACCGCTTTGCGGCCAAGGTACTTAGCGACGGTGAATTAAAAACATGGAAGGCCCGCAGCGCTCGCTGGCCCGAGCGCGGCGTGCGCTACTTGGCCACACGCTTCAGCGCCAAAGAGTCCTTTAGCAAAGCCATTGGCTTGGGTATGCGTATGCCGATGACTTGGAAATTGTGTGAAGTGACCAATGATGTTTCTGGAAAACCTTGCATTGTGTTGCACGGTATTCTTCAAGATTGGTTCGCTGAGCGTGACTTAGTTGCGCACATCACCGTTACTGACGAGACCGATTACTCTGCCAGCTTTTGCGTGGTAGAGACCCGCTGACAGTCCGCTTAACCCTAGGAATTTACCCATGATATGTCGCCGTAACCTTATCGCCAGCTTAGCCGGATTGGGCCTGTCTCCTTGGGGAATGGCGCAGTCTGAGCGATCGATTGTGTTGGGCCAGTCTGTGCCTTTGAGTGGACCGTCTGAGCAGCTCGGCGTGCAATACAGCCAGGGTGCGCGTTTGTATTTTGATGCGCTTAACGCCAAGGGAGGCGTTAACGGGCGCACTATTGAGCTGAGGCGCTTGGACGACGGCTATGACCCTGAACGTTGTGCCTCCAACACCAAGCAGTTCATCAGTGACGGCGTGTTTGCGTTATTCGGCTATGTGGGAACGCCCACTACGCTGGCAGCATTGCCGTTAGCTACGGCAGCCAAAATTCCATTATTTGCACCATTGAGCGGTGCACAGTCGTTGCGAGAGCCATTTAACAAGTATGTGGTTCACTTGCGAGCCTCGTATTTTGACGAAACAGCCGCCATGATTCGGCACACCACGTCCATGGGAATCAAAAAAATCGCGGTGTTCTATCAGAATGATTCTTATGGGCAAGCGGGCTTGGATGGCATCACCCATGCCATGGCCCCGTTAGCCATAAAGCCTGTAGCGACTGGCACCGTTGAGCGTGGATCCAATGAAGTCAGCAAAGCTGTCAAAGACATTTTGGCTGCGCAACCTGAAACTATCGTTCAGATAGGCTCCTACAAGGCATGTGCCACATTTATCCGCATGGCGCGCCAGGCGGGCTATGCCGGCACCTTTTACAACATATCTTTTGTTGGTACGCAGGCGTTGATGGATGAACTCGGTGCAATGGCACGTGGGGTAGTCGTTAGCCAAGTGATGCCTTACCCGTATTCAGCAGCTACGCCGCTGGCCGGGGAGTATTTGACCGCTATGCAGGTTGCTGGCTTGCGTGCACCGCCTAGCTATTCCGCAATCGAAGGCTTTGTTGCAGCGAAGGTGTTTGTTGAGGTAGTGCGCCGCGCGGGCAAAGGCTTGAGTCGCGAGAGCTTTTTAAGCGCAATTCAAGAAATGCAAAACTTCAACCTAAACGGACTTACTTTGACTTTTGGGCCACAGCGCAACACGGGCTCTACCTTTGTCGAAATGACCATGCTCACCGACGACGGTAAAGTAAGAAAATGACCCAACACGCCCCGCTCATTATTGATATTGCCGGCCTAACGCTAACTAAAGCCGACCGTCAGCGTCTCAAGCACCCGCTCGTAGGTGGTTTGATTTTGTTTGCCCGCAACTGGCAAGATCGGTCGCAACTCACAGCTTTGTGCCGGTCTATTAAAAAGCTGCGTACCGATTTGCTGATTTGCGTGGACCATGAAGGGGGGCGTGTGCAGCGCTTCAAAACCGACGGATTTACCCACCTGCCGCCCATGCGTGCGCTAGGTGAGATGTGGATGCATGAGCCCAAAGCGGGCCGCAAAGCCGGTCCTATGGATGCCATCAATGCTGCTACGGCCTGTGGCTACGTGCTGGGTGCTGAGTTGCGCGCCTGCGGCATAGACCTGAGCTTTACCCCCGTGCTTGATTTGGACTATGGCGAAAGCTCTGTGATTGGTGATCGGTCTTTTGGTCGCGACCCGCGTGTAGTGGGCCTGCTGGCTAAAAGCCTGATGCAGGGTCTGCTGCAAAGCGGCATGGCCAACTGCTGCAAACACTTTCCAGGTCATGGCTATGTGAAGGCCGACTCCCATACCGATATCCCAGTAGACAAACGCAGCCTCAAGACTATTTTGACCGACGATGCTGCCCCCTACCGTTGGTTGAACAATGTCACCACTAGTGTGATGCCCGCCCATGTGATTTATCCCAAAATAGACTCTCGCCCCGCAGGCTTCTCGGGCAAATGGTTGGGTGATATCTTGCGAGGCCAAATGGGCTTTGGCGGCGTAATTTTTAGCGATGACTTGTCTATGGCGGGTGCTCGTTTGATTGATGGTCAGCAGGTGAGCTTCAGCCAGGCAGCTGTTGCTGCTTTGAGTGCGGGGTGCGATATGGTGTTGCTGTGCAATCAGTCTCTCAACGCAGGGGCCGCTGTGGACGAACTGATTGCCGGGCTGACCGAAGCCCAGATCAAGGGCCAGTGGCAGCCCTTAGAAGCCAGCGAAGAGCGTCGCCTGGCCCTGCTGCCGCAAACCCCAGCCGTCTCTTGGGACGACCTGATGGTAAGCCCAAGCTACATACAAGCTTTGGACGGCGTGCTTTAGCTCATGGAGATCGGTGCAGCCGTGGTGCTGAAAGTGCGGCGATTTGGTCAGCGGTCACTTCGTCAATGACCTTATGCTTGACCATCTGGCCGCTGGTGGTGAGCATGGAGCGCAATTGCTGCACATCTTTCACAGTAGGAGCGACCTTGATTTGTGCAAGGGCGGCCGCAATATTTCCACCTTGAATAATAGAGGCCACTTTGAGTGCCCAAGCGCTTTGACGCGTTGCCATAGATGCTTCTTTGCGGTCGAGTGGTTTGTAGGGGGCTATTCTGGCATCAGTTACCATGCCAACTCTATTTAAACTGAGGTTTTAATATGCGATTTGTTTTTCGTGCCCTACGGGCATATCTGTTGTTTGCCTTAGCCAGTGCGGCTTTGGGCAGCGTGTGGGCGCAAGATATGCGCAGTGGCACCTTGAAATCTGTCACCGGACAGGTTCATGTGACCAAAGGCCAAGAGCGTAGAGACGCCAAGTCTGGTGGAGGCTTTGCTGAAACCGATCGCCTCATGACCGGCACCGATGGCATCGCCGTGATGGTGCTGCGCGATGGTACCCAGATTACGGTCGGTCCAAATTCTCAAGTTGATTTAACCCATTTTCAATTCGATGCCACCACGCAAACCGGTAGTTTGGCGGTGCGTGTAATGTTGGGCACTATCCGTA
>JBEANP010000097.1:0-9503 GCA_041165385.1 Pseudomonadota bacterium
GGTGCCTAGCTTGTATGTGGTGCACCCCGATTTGCCGGTGAAAAATCTTAAAGAGTTTGTGGCCTATGCCAAAAGCAAACCCGGCCAGCTGAACTACGGCTCAGCGGGCAACGGCAGCGCCGGGCATTTGGCGTTTGAATACCTGAAGATGGTGAGCGAGACCTTTATGGTGCATGTGCCTTACCGCGGCACCGGCCCCATGCTGACCGACCTGATGGCGGGCCGCTTGCAGGCCGCGTCGGTGGGCGCACCCGCGCTGTTGTCTTTTATCAAGGCCGGCAAGCTGCGCTGCATTGCCACTGGCACCGCCCAACGTTTGCCACAACTGCCCGATGTGCCCACGGTGGCCGAGCAGGGTTTCAAGGGTTTTGAGATGACGCAGTGGTACGGCCTGTTGGCCCCCAAAAAATGGCCTGCTGCCAATATTGCCAAGCTGGAAACCGAGGCGATCAAAGCGGCGCGCAGCGCCGTGGTGACAGACAAGTTGGGCCAGGAAACTGCGCTGGCTGTGGGCAACACGGGCAAAGAGTTTGAAGCCTTTATCCAACAAGAAAAAACCCGTTGGCAAGCGGTGATCAAGCGGGCCAACATCGTGGCCGACGGGCAGGGCTAGATCTGCTGCGTTCCGGTTAAGCCCGCATCAGCCCGTTTAACCCCGCATCCCACGCGTAGCCTGCAAACAGGGGGTCAATTTGCGCAGCAGTCAGGCCCATGCTGCTGCGCAGCACTTGGGCCAGCACACCGCGAAAGTCGTGGTGCACGGGCAGGTCGCGTCCCTCGTGCAAGTTGGCTTGGGCCAGACCAGTCCATTGGCCGTGCCAGCGCCCGCCGTTGACCTGGTTACCCATGACCCACAGCGCGTTGCCGTGGCCGTGGTCAGTGCCACGGGTGCCATTCTCGGCGCTGGTGCGGCCAAACTCGCTGCACACCACCACCACGTCGCGCGGCTGAGAAAAATCGCGCCGCAGTTGTACCAGTGCCGCTGCCAAGCTGGCCAGATTGTTGGCCAGCGCGCCAGTCACGTTGCCCTGGTTGGCATGCGTGTCCCAGCCACCGGCAGACAAGAATCCCAGCTTTAAACGTCGGTCTTGGCGCATTAGCGTGCCCAGGTGTTGGGCGTCCAGCAGCAGGCCTTGGGCTGCGCCTGCGCCATTGTTGGCGGCCTGCATTTCGCGGCTGTCCATGCCTGAAGCGCTGCCAGAAGCCATGGCCATGTTGGCCTCTGCGGTGAGTGTTTGCGCGGTTTGCATGCGGCTGTCTGCCCCGCTGCGAAAGGCTTTTGACAGCGTGTCATCCCCGCCGTAGAGGCGCATTACCGCGTCACGGGTGCGGCTGTCGCCCAGTGCGCCTTGGCGTTTAGCGGCTTCGCCTTTGGCCACCAGTTGCACGGGTGCACTACCTGCGAGGATTTGGGGATTGGCCTCCCCAACTCCGATAGCGACAGATTTTTCAGGCGATTCTGCTGTTGATTTGGGAGCTGATTGTGCAGACCCATCGGGGACCGCAGCCCCAAACCCTGCTAAAGTGTTCATCCAGCCAGCGGCGTTGCTGCTGATGCCAGGGCGGCCAATTTCCCAGTGGTGTTGTGCGTCAAAGTGCGACCGCGTGGGGTCGGGCGAGCCCGCAGCCGGCACCACCGCCAGCACGCCTTGCTGCCACAGCGGCATCAGAGGGGTGAGTGCCGGGTGCAGGCCAAAGGTGGCGTCCAGCATCAAAGTGGTTTGCAGTGTGCCATCGGGTTTGGGTAGGGCAATGGTGGGGCGAATGGCGTAGTAATTGGCGTCGCCATGCGGCACCAGTGCCGACAGGCCGTCGTACGCGCCGCGCAAAAAAACCACTACCAAGCGGCCTTGGGGCTCAGACGTGCGGGCTGTTTGCGCCCAGGTCATAGGTGCAGCCCAGCAAGAGGATGCTGCGCTGGCCAGTTGCAGCAGGTGGCGGCGGTTTACAGCGCCGGCGGATGTGGGTGTGTGTTTGGGCATAGGGGCAGGCATGTCGGTTGTGTTGTGCACGGAGGGCCTTACTACTTGGTCATAAAGTCGGGGCTGGCCAGCGTCAGCCCGCCGCGCAGTGCGGGTTTTTCTTGGGCTATGGCTGCGCGCGTGCCGGCACTGATGTACGGCTGCAAAAAGTCTACGTCGGGCGTGCGGCGTGTAATTTCGAGTGCAAAGTCGGCGCGCCGGGTCAGTGCCTCGGGTGCCAGCCAAGTGGCGGCATCGGTTTTGTAGCCGTCGGGGGTTTGCCAGCCGTGCAGGGGTTGGCCTGCATTATTTAAAAAGCCCATCGCCTGCACCAACTGGCGACGCTCAGGCGGCCCGTTGCTGACTGCGGCTAGCGCGGCGCAAGCAAAGTCCATCGGTGTTTTAAACAGGCGGTTTTCTGCGGCCCATAAGGCGTCTGAGTTCAGCAGCACCAGCATCACTTGCTTGATGTCCCCCTGGGTCTCCATAAAGCGCTGGGCCAGACGCTCCACCAAGTTGGGTGGGGGGCTGTCGGCGACAAAAAACTGCGCCAGGCGAAGGCTGATGCGCTCGGCCGTTTTGGGGTGCTGTGCCAGCATGCGAATGGCCCGTAGGCCCTCGCGCTCACCACCACCAAAAAAATTATCGGGAAACTTGTGGCCCAGCACTTGTTTGTTGCCGATGTCATGCGATCGGTTCACGAATCGAAAGCCATCGGACGCGTCGGGCCCCAGCGTCCAGCCCGTGAGCACGCGGGCCAGCTCGCGCACGTCGGTTTGGGTGTAGCCACCATTCACGCCCAGCGTGTGCAGCTCCATCAGCTCGCGGGCGTAGTTTTCGTTCAGGCCGCGTTTGCGGCCAGGGTCGTTGCCGGTACCGGCGGCCACGCTTTGGAACTGGTCCAGGTAGTGCAGCATGCCGGGGTGGCGGGCACTGGCCAGTAGCAGGTCTTCAAACTTGCCAAAAGCATGGGCCCTTGCCACGTTGATCACGTAATGCCCAATGAAAGGCCGCACCGAGCCTTTGCCCGCGTAAATATTGAGGTGGTTAAACCAAAACTCGGTCATGCGCGCCAGCAGGGGCGGCTCTACATCGGGCTGGCTGCACGAACTCAGTCGCCACACGGCGGCTTTTTGCACCATGGTGCGGTTGAAGTGCAGCGGGTCGGTGGGGGTGTCGAACTCCAGCTTGCGCAGGCCCGTTGGCTCTGACTGTGCATCCCCTTGCGCCTTGATATTTTTACGGGCTTCACGTTCGGCTTTGTCTGCAGCAAAAATGTCTGGGAGTGGCGCATTGATGCCGGCCAGGTCTGCGGCCAGCACGGGTGCATGCATGCTGGCTGTGGCTGCCGCATCCAGTTGCTGCAGCGCCCAGGCTTTGGCGCTGGACGCTGCTTGCACCGATTGAACCAAGCCGGCAGTAGGGCCGTACCCCAGGCGCGACATGGCACGCCACTGCAGTGCCATGTCAGTCATGCCGCCGGCACTGGTAGGCTGAGAATAAGAGGAGAAAGACGCTGCAGCGCCCGTGGATAGTGCGTAAGCAGCTATGGTTTTAAGAGCGCTTCGGCGGGGCAGGCGTGGCTGCAAGGTTGGATTTTGCATGTTGTCTCCGTTGGGTGTGCAACCCTAATTGCGCACACCACTGGCCACATGCCCGCTGGGCACATGGCGGGCTGCGGATTCGATGTGGCCGGTCTGGTCGTCAAAGAAGAAGTCGGGCTCAAACTCGCGCAAAAACTCACCTTTGTCCAGGCCACCTAAAAACATGGCCTCGTCAATCTCAATGTTCCAGTTCATCAGCGTGCGGATGGCGCGCTCGTGCGCGGGCGCGCTGCGGGCTGTCACCAACGCGGTGCGAATGCGCACATGCGGCATGTGAGCCTGCTGCATGCGGTGCAGCGCCACTAGCAGTGGCTTGAAAGGGCCATCCGGCAGGGGCTGGGTCGCGTTGTCCATCTCGTGTTGTTGAAACGCCACCAAGCCGCTTTTCTCGTACACGCGTTCGGCCTCGTCGCTGAACAGCACGGCATCACCGTCAAACGCAATACGCACCTCAAAGGGGTGCGCGTCGCTGGCGTGGGCGGATGTGGGGTACACCTGCGCGGCGGGCACGCCAGCTGCCAGCGCGGCGCGCACGTCGCTCAGGTGGGTGCTTAAAAACAGGTTGGCGTGCAGCGGCTTGAGGTAGCGCCACGGCGCTTCGCCGCGCGTGAAGGTGCACCGAATGATGGGCAGCGCGTAGTGCGCTGCGCTTTTCATCACGCGCAGGCCGCTCACCGGGTCGTTGCGCGACAAGATAACTACTTCTACCCGCTGCATCTGGTCGTCGTTAAACGCCAACAGCTTTTTAACCAGCGAAAACGCCACACCGGGTGTGGCAGGCACGTCCAGCTTTTGGCGCTGCAGCTCCATGTAGGCCCGGTCATCTGCCCCTTCAAACACGCGGTTCTCTTCTTCAAAATCGAACAGCGCGCGACTGGAAATCGCCACCACCAGTTTGCCGTCAAGCGTTAGAGCCATATTTTCTTTCAAAAGATTAGAGCGCCGCACACATCTATCGTGGGGGTCATTTCACCAATTGGTTGAGTTGAATAATGGGCAGCAGCACCGCCAGCACGATCAGCATCACCACCAGGCCCATGGCCACGATCAGCAGCGGCTCTAGGAGCGTGGCCAGTTGCAGGGCGCGGCGTTGCACTTCGGTGCGCAGCTGCAGGGCGGCGCGGTCCAGCATCTGGGGCAGCTGGCCGGTTTGTTCGCCCAGGCGCGCAAACATGCCCAGCAGCGCCGGAAAACGCTGGTTGTGCGCTAGCGCGTTGGCCAGCGGTGCGCCTTCGCGCACCAGCGCCAAGGCGGTAAGCGCATCGGCACGCATGGCGCAGTTGGACAAGGTGTCAGTCGCCGCTTGCAGCGACTTCAGTATGGGCACGCCTGCTGCGCCCAGCATGGCCAGCGTGCTGGCAAAGCGCGACGCGTTATAGCCGCGTGCCAGCCGCCCCAGAATAGGCAAGCGCAGCCACGCCGCATCGAATTTTTCACGAAAACCAGCGCTAGCCCATGCCAATCGTGCGCAAGCAGCTCCCAAAAAAAAAGCAATTAGCATCAGCCAACCGTAGTTGCGAATGCCGCTGCTCAGCCCCAGCATCACCTGCGTGAGCCAAGGCAAGGCGCGTTTGGAGCCCGCAAACACATTGGCCACCTGCGGCACCACATAGGCCAGCAAAAAAACCACAATGACCACCGCCACCAGGCTCACGATGGCCGGGTAGAGTGCCGCGCCAATCAGTTTGGCTTGCAGGTTTTGCTGCTCTTCCAGCTCATCGGCCATGCGCGCCAGCACCGTGCCCAGCTGGCCAGTGTGCTCGCCCGCGGCAATGACGGCCACATAAATGGCAGAAAACTCGCGCGGGTGTTTGCCCAGTGCATTGCCCAATGTGGAGCCGCTGTTGACCTCTGCGCGCACCGTGGCCACCACGTCACGCTGCGCGGGCGTTTCAGCCTCGTCAGCCAGCGACGACAGGGCACGCTCTAGCGGTAAACCGGCACTCACCAGCCCAGCCAATTGGCGCGTCCAGATGGCGAGTTGGTTGGCATTGAAGGCGCGGCGGCTCCACAAGGCGCTGCTGCGCTGCGCGTTCGAGCCACCTGCGGTGTTTCCGCTCCCACTACCGTAGTCGGCATTTCCAGTCTGTCCCAGCACCTGCACCTGTAGAGGCACCAGTTTTTGCACGCGGAGTTGTCCGCGTGCGGACTTGGCCGTGTCGGCCTCTAGCGTGCCGTGGCGGGTTTTGCCCTCAAGGTCCAAGGCTTCGTAGGAATAGGCGGGCATGGGGTGATGGTAGCTTTTAGATAAATCGCTGGGCGATGATGGCGAGGGCGGACTGTATTTCGTTGGTAAGCGCCCGACCCACTCCGTTGGCGCGCGCCAGTTCGGGCCAGTGTGCAACGGCATCAACCGTCTGCGCAATGATCTCGGCGGCGTGGGGAATCTGAAAACTCGCCGCCAATTGCAGCATCTCTTGGGGGCCGGGGTTGCCATGGCCCAGCACGGCGGTGGTGTGCTCTTGCCCCATGCCGTGGCTGAAGGTCAGGTCGTAAGCGGGCGACAGTTGCCAGCCTTGCGGGGTGTGGATAAATGCGAAATTCTTGGCGTGGTCGTCTTTGTTGTGGGCCAGCACATTGAAGGCCATCCACCGAAAAGCGCGTTCTATTTGACGCACATCCCGCGTGATGAGCGAGGTGGCCCCTAGCAAGTCCCGGTAGTCCATGCAGGGCGTTTTGAAATCTGCGTAATACAGGCCAGCCATAGTGACTATGTGGTGACGCAGGTTGGCATCGCGGTCGAAGCGCCGCACGCTGAAAAAATCTTCGGTGCTGCCGCCCACCTGCACGTGGCGCAGCGCCGTATTGGGCATGTGGACGCCCGCCAGGCCCGCCATGTCCGCATAGGCTTTTTCAGCGCGGCCCATGTCGATCGGGTCTTGGGCCGAGCGGAACTTGACGATCCAATGCGCGTAGCCTGCGGGTAAGTCATTGAAACCTGACAGGCAGGCGTCCAATGTGTTGTGCGTGTCAGGTGTGTCAGACAGGGCCACCGTTACTTTGGGCCGCGCACCGCCGGGGGAGCCACCTTGAATACGCAGCTGCGCCAGCACCTCGGCAGTGTCGCCCGCCAAAACCTGCTCTACCGATGCGGCCAGTTGTGCGAGGTTGACCGTGTCTTCAATCGGCGCGGTGTCCATTTCGGGCGCATAGCCCAGTGCCCCCATGGCACGCGTGCCCATGTAGGCCAGTCGGTCCAGCGGGGTGATGTGTTGCCGAGCCCAGCCCATGCGCTGGCCCAAAGCCCGATCCATCAACAGCAGACCCCAGCCGTCGGGCAGCGAGTCGTTAAACACGCCATGCAAACCACCAAACAAGGGACTTTTGGCGAGCTGCGGCTGGGTATTGAAGGCCAGCGACTTGGGGGCAATATCAAACCCATGGGCAACCCAATCGGCGCTGTACTCAAATACTATTGCGCCCTTGGGGGCCATGGCCAACATGCCGACCGACTGGGCGCCCAGCGTGACTTGCAGCCGTTGCACATGGCTATTGGTGTGTGGGTTCATACTCGTCCCCGCTGCCGTGGCAACTGCGACAAGCTGCTGATGGTGGGCACGGCGCGCTCTGCCAGCACTGCGTCCAAATCGGCCGCATGGTCTAGCGCCACCAATAGTTGTACCAGGCTGGCCAAGCTGACTTGGCCGGTGGTCTCGAAGCGTTTGAGCGAGCTTTCCTTTACGCCCGATTTGGCCGCCAGCGATTTGCGGGACAGGTTGTGTTGCAGGCGCGCAGCTTTGGCACGGGTGCCTAAAGCACGCAAAATATCACCAGGAGGACTGAATGCAGTAGACAACATAGTGTCAATTATGATGAATAAATGGCACTAATGGTCAATATATTAGCTTTTATCTAGTCCCGCACCACGCGCATCAGTTCTTCCCGGCTGGTGACTCCGCTGGTCACCAAGTGCTCCCCATCGTCGCGCATCAGCACCATGCCGTTGTGCAAGGCGGCAGCGCGGATGTCGGCTTCGGGCGCGTGTTGGTGAATCTGTTGGGCAATCGCCTCATCCACCACCAGTAACTCATACACACCAGTGCGGCCTTGGTAGCCGGTGTGCCCACAGTGCTCGCAGCCCTTGCCGGCGCATTGTTTGCATGTCTTGCGCACCAGGCGCTGGGCCAGCACGCCGCGCAAGCTTGAACTCAGCAAAAACGGCTCCACGCCCATATCGGTCAATCGCGTGACTGCGCTGACAGCGTCGTTGGTGTGCAAGGTGGCTAGCACCAAGTGCCCGGTCAGCGAGGCTTGAATCGCGATTTGTGCGGTCTCAAAGTCGCGAATTTCACCAATCATGATCACGTCAGGGTCTTGCCGCAATATGGCGCGCAGTGCCTTGGCAAAGGTCAGGTCGATTTTGGGATTGACCTGGGTTTGGCCGACGCCGGGTAGCTCATATTCAATGGGGTCTTCCACCGTCATGATGTTCTGGCGCGTGGCGTCCAGCCGCCCCAGAGACGCATACAGCGTGGTGGTTTTGCCGGAGCCCGTGGGGCCTGTCACCAAAATAATGCCGTGGGGCTGGGTGATGAGCCCGGCAAATTGCTGCAGCACATCACCCCGCATGCCCACGGCTTCCAGGCTGAGCTGATCCTGGCTTTTGTCCAGCAAACGCAGCACGGCGCGTTCACCATGCGCGCTGGGCAGGGTGCTTACGCGCACGTCCACCGCGCGGGTGCCAATGCGCAGGCTGATACGCCCGTCCTGCGGCAGGCGTTTCTCGGAAATATCCAAATCCGCCATGATTTTCAGGCGCGAGATCAGCGCTGCGTGCAGTGCCCGGTGCGCCTGCACAATCTCGCGCAGCGTGCCATCCACCCGAAAGCGCACGCTGCTGTTGCGCTCATAGGGTTCGATGTGAATATCGCTCGCGCCATCGCGTGCGGCCTGTGTCAGCAGCGCGTTGAGCATACGGATGATGGGCGCGTCGTCTGCAGTTTCCAGCAGGTCTTCTACCGCAGGCAGCTCTTGCATCATGCGGCTGAAGTCGGCCTCACCCTGCACCTCGTTCATCACCGTGGCCGCACTGGATTCGCCCTGTGCATAGGCCGCGCTAATGCGCTGGGTCAGCACCGGCAATTCCAGTGCTTGCACGCTGTGCGGCGCGTATTTGCGCATCACTTCGCCCACTGCCGAAGGCGGCGTGTGTGCATGTACCCACAGCGTCAGGTTGCCTGCTTGCTCTTGCAGCAACAGCTGCTGCGTGCGGGCAAAGGCGTAGGGCAGGGGATAGCTCATTTTGCAGGCAGGGCGGGCAACTCAGCCGCTTCGTTGATAGGCAAAGTGCTGCTGGGCAAGGGTTGCGCCTCACGCTGCGCACCGCGCATTTGTTCGTAGCGGTCGGTAGACAGGCGCTCGGTGGACGCAGCATCGCGCACCACAACGGGCCGTAAAAATACCATCAGATTGGTCTTTTTGCGGCCACGCGCTTCGCTTTTGAACAGGTTGCCGAAGAAAGGTATGTCGGCCAGGCCGGGCACCTTTTCCTGATTGCCTGAATATTCGTCTTGCAGCAACCCACCCAGCACCACGATAGAGCCGTCTTCTACCAGCACGTTGGATTCAATCGTGCGCTTGTTGGTGGTGGGGCCGTTGGTAGCGTTTGCGGTAGAGGCCAGCACACTAGACACCTCTTGGAAGATGGCGAGTTTCACGGTGCCGTTTTCGCTGATTTGCGGACGCACTTTGAGGGTCAGGCCCACGTCTTTGCGCTCGATGGTTTGGAACGGGTTGACCGAGCCGTTGTTGCCGCCTGCGTTGGTAAATTGGCCGGTCACAAACGGTACGTTTTGGCCGATCACAATCTTGGCCTCTTCGTTGTCCAGCGTGAGTAAGTTGGGAGTGGACAGCACGTTGCCGCTACCGCTTTCTTCCAGAAAGCGCGCCAAAAACCCCAGCACATACACGCCGTTGGTTTGGTTGGCTGCGCCAATGT
>JBEANP010000098.1:0-9487 GCA_041165385.1 Pseudomonadota bacterium
AAGATGGACGGCAATGTACTGGTGCTGGAAAACCTGCCCGAAGGTACCGCGCCATTTGCGCTGGAAATTTTTACCACCTGCGCGCCGGTCAAGAACACCAAGCTCATGGGCTTGTACGTCAGCAACGATTCGTTCTTCACGCAATGCGAGGCCGAGGGCTTTCGCCGCATCACCTACTTCCTGGACCGTCCTGATGTGATGGCTATGTACACGGTGACGCTGCGTGCCGACAAGGCCAAGTACCCGGTGCTGTTGTCAAACGGCAACCTGGTGGACAGCGGCGAATTGGAAGATGGCCGCCACTTCGCCAAATGGGTAGACCCGCACAAGAAACCGTCGTATCTGTTCGCACTGGTAGCGGGCCAATTGGTGGCCCGCGAGCAGCGCATCACTGCGCGCAATGGCAAAGACCATTTGCTGCAAGTGTATGTGCGCCCCGGTGACCTGGACAAAACCGAACACGCCATGAACAGCCTGATGGCGTCTGTGGCCTGGGACGAAGCCCGCTTTGGCCTGCCACTGGACCTGGAGCGCTTCATGATTGTTGCCACCAGCGACTTCAACATGGGCGCCATGGAAAACAAGGGCCTGAACATCTTCAACACCAAGTACGTGCTTGCGAACCAGGCTACTGCCACCGATGTGGATTACAGCAATATTGAGAGCGTAGTGGGCCATGAGTACTTTCACAACTGGACCGGCAACCGCATCACCTGCCGCGACTGGTTCCAGCTCAGCCTGAAAGAAGGCCTGACCGTGTTCCGCGACCAGGAATTCAGCCAAGACCTGTGCTTTGATGCGTCCAGCCGTGCCGTCAAGCGCATTGAAGACGTGCGCGTGCTGCGCACCGCCCAGTTCCCAGAAGATGCGGGCCCCATGGCCCACCCGGTGCGGCCCGACAGCTACATCGAGATCAACAACTTCTACACCGTCAC
Organism: Pseudomonadota bacterium; assembly: GCA_041165385.1. Classification (GTDB taxonomy): domain Bacteria; phylum Pseudomonadota; class Gammaproteobacteria; order Burkholderiales; family Burkholderiaceae_C; genus Allorhodoferax. The sequence continues at coordinate 936 of JBEANP010000098.1, forward strand.
CATTTACGAAAAAGGTGCCGAGGTGGTGCGCATGATGCAGACCCTGGCTGGCCTGCCAGAGCAAGGCATTTCCGGCCGCAAAGGTTTCGAGCGCGGCATGAAGCTGTACTTTGAACGCTTCGACGGCCAAGCCGTGACTTGCGACGACTTCGCGCAATCCATAGCCGAAGCCAACCCGCACTCACACTTGGAAAAACTGCTGCCCCAGTTCAAGCGCTGGTACAGCCAAGCAGGCACACCCCGCCTGTCGGCACGCGGCGAATACGATGCTGCGGCGCAGACCTACACCCTGCACTTTGCCCAAAGCTGTGCCGCCACGCCCGGCCAAGCAGGCAAAGAGCCGTTTGTGATTCCCGTGAGCTTGGGGCTGATCGGCAGTGCCAGCGGCGCTTCTTTACCGCTGCAAGTGGCAGGCGCGGTGCAAGCCGATAGCCACCTGTTTGTAGTGACGCAGGCCGCGGAGTCCATCACGTTTGAGAACGTGGCGGAAGAACCCGTGCCGTCCATCTTGCGCGGCTTCTCCGCCCCTGTCGTGCTGGAGTTTGATTACACCGATGCGCAGCTGCTCACCCTGCTGGCCAACGACACTGACCCGTTTAACCAATGGGAAGCGGGGCAGCGTTTTGCTTTACGAAATGCTATCAAATCGATAGCTAGCTATGCAATATACACGGGCGCTAGTGACAAAAATGATGCCCTAAATAGCACATTAGACGATTCCTACATCACTGCCATGCGCAGCGTGCTGAGGCACCCTGCGCTGGATGCTGCATTCAAAGAACTGGTGCTCACCCTGCCATCGGAAACCTACATTGCCGAGCAGCTCGATGTGGTGAACCCGCAGCATGTGCACGCCGTGCGCGAAGCCATGCGTTTGCAACTGGCCACTGCCCTTCAAGCCGACTGGCAATGGGCGTTTGATACGCACCAAGACACCGGGAGCTACACGCCCGACGCAGTATCCTCTGGCCGCCGTGCATTGGCAGGTTTGGCGCTGAGCGCGCTGTGCCTGGCCGCTACCCGCAGTGGTGATGCTGTGTGGCCTGGACGTGCACTGCAGCGCTTTAAAGACGCCAGCAACATGACCGACCGCTTCAACGCCCTGCAAGCCTTGGTCAGCAGCGGCCACACCTTGGCTGCGCCTGCGCTGGCAGGCTTTCACGCCATGTTCAAGGACGAGGCGCTGGTGCTGGACAAATGGTTTGCGCTGCAAGCCGGTGCGCCCGACCGTGGCGGCCAGGTGCTGCCCGCCGTGCGCCAGCTCATGGCCCATCCCGACTTCAATATCAAAAACCCGAACCGCGCACGCAGCGTGATCTTCAGCTTCTGCAGCTCTAACCCCGGTGGCTTTCACAGGCTGGATGCTGCAGGCTATGTATTCTGGGCAGAGCGCGTGATTGAAGTGGACGGCATCAACCCCCAAGTGGCAGCCCGTTTGGCCCGCGCACTCGATCGCTGGAAGCGCCTGGCAGAACCCTACCGCAGCGCCGCGCGCGAAGCGCTGGTGCGAGTTTCGGCGAAAGCTGACCTCAGCAACGATGTGCGCGAGGTTGTAGACCGCGCCTTGGCCAACTGATTTCAAAATTGAAAGGACTCGTATGGCAAAAACAATTTCCCTCACGCGCTACTTGGTAGAGCAACAACGCCAGGATGGGCACATTCCATCGCAATTGCGCTTGTTGCTGGAGGTGGTAGCGCGCGCTTGCAAGAGCATCAGCCAGGCTGTGAACAAAGGTGACCTAGGCGAGGTCATGGGCTCGGCCGAGAGCGAGAACGTTCAAGGCGAAATTCAAAAGAAGCTCGACATCATCGCCAACGAAGTGCTGATTGAAGCCAACGAATGGGGCGGCCATTTGGCGGCTATGGCCAGCGAAGAAATGGAAGGCATCTACGTGGTGCCCAACCGCTATCCGCAAGGCGAATACCTGCTGATGTTTGACCCTCTGGATGGCTCTAGCAACATCGACGTGAATGTGAGCATCGGCACCATCTTCAGCGTGCTGGTCAAGCCTGAAGGCTTAGGCGTGGGCGTGTCCGAGCAAGACTTTTTGCAAGCCGGTGTAAAGCAAGTGGCCGCTGGCTACTGTGTGTATGGCCCGCAAACCACACTGGTGCTCACCGTAGGCGACGGCGTAGCCATGTTCACGCTAGACCGTGAGCAAGGCTCGTTTGTGCTGACGCGCGAAAACGTGCAAGTGCCCGAAGACACCAAAGAATTTGCCGTCAATATGAGCAATATGCGCCACTGGGCTGCGCCTGTTAAGCGCTATGTGGACGAATGCTTGGCTGGCACCGAAGGGCCACGCGGCAAGGACTTCAACATGCGCTGGGTTGCCAGCATGGTGGCAGACGTGCACCGCATCCTGACGCGCGGCGGCGTGTTTATGTACCCCTGGGACAGCCGCGAACCCGAGAAGGCCGGCAAGCTGCGCTTGATGTACGAAGCCAACCCCATGGCCTGGTTGATTGAGCAAGCTGGTGGTGCCGCCACCAACTGCAAAGAGCGCATTCTGGACCTGCAACCCACCAAACTGCATGAGCGCGTGAGCGTGGTGCTGGGCTCTAAAAACGAAGTGGAACGCGTGACGCGCTACCACCACGAAGCGCAGTAATCTACACAATAGTTAGACGAAGCCAATCCAGCATTTGCTATAGCCGACTAGCTATAATTCCGGCCGGTTAGCCGGTGTAGCTCAGTCGGTAGAGCAGCTCATTCGTAATGAGAAGGTCGGGTGTTCGATTCATCTCTCCGGCACCACTTTTGTAACCCGTTGATCGTAAGATCAGCGGGTTTTTTAATGTGCCGCGTATGTGCCTGATAATGCAATTCAGCTGCATCCGCTTCATTAACTCAAGAAAAGATAAGCTTTTGGACGCTTTAGTAAACACCCGCCTGTGGCGCACTGCACTATGGATGTTGTGTCTTATCGTGGGCTATTTGGCACTTAGTCCTAGCCCACCCCATGGCGCGAGTCTGGGCTGGGACAAACTCAGCCATGCCGCGGCATTTGCGGCCATGGCGTTTGCCGCCGATTTGGGACTGCGGAATTTGCGTTGGCATCGCCGCTATGTAGCACTGGGCCTGATGGTCTACGGTGGTGCGATTGAAATTGCGCAGTGGTTTGTGCCAGGTCGCTCCTGCGAATGGGGTGACTTGCTGGCAGACGGTATTGGCATAGCCGTGGGGATGCAACTCGCCACAGTCATGCTGCGTGTTGTGCTGCGTCTGGCCTCACGCACCCAGCAGCACTAAAGCACCAGCATCGCCCGAAAGTCGTTCACGTTGGTGTGCGTGGGGCCTGTGGTAAATACATCGCCCAGCGGTGCAAAAAAACCCACCGCGTCGTTGCGATCTAGGCAATCAGCGAGACTCACCCCGGCCTGCGCTGCACGCGTCAAAGTGTCGGGTGCCACCAAGGCACCGGCGTTGTCTTCGACACCATCAATGCCATCGGTATCAGCTGCCAGCGCCCACACGCCATTCTGCGCTTGCAGCGCCTGCGCCAGGCCCATACAAAATTCCCCTGCCCGCCCGCCGCGGCCTTTGGCCGCGCCAACGCGGCGCGGACGCACGGTAACCGTGGTTTCGCCACCGCTCAAAATCACGCAGGGCTTGGCGAACGGTTGCTGGGCTGAAGCAGGTCGCTGCGCAGCTGTACGAGCCAGGGCAGCGTGCACCTTGCCCACCTCGCGCGATTCACCTTCCAATTCGTCGCTCAAGATGTAGGCGTTCAGCCCCATGTCACGCGCGGCAGCAGCAGCAGCTTCCAGCGACTGTTGGGGTGTGGCAATCATGTGGACGGTGTTGTTGACAAATACGGGGTCGCCGGGTTTGGGGGTTTCCAGCTCACCACCTTGCAGCGCTTTCAATACGAAATCAACCTCCAGCCCTTGTGTGTCTTGCGTAATGCGCTTCAATATTGATAGCGCCTCAAGCGAGGTGGTGGGGTCTGGCACGGTGGGGCCACTGGCTATTACGCTGGGGTCGTCGCCCGGTACGTCACTGATCAGCAGCGTAACCACCCGGGCCGGGTAACAGGCCGCCGCCAAACGCCCGCCTTTGATGGCAGATAGGTGTTTGCGCACGCAGTTCATCTCTTGAATGCTGGCGCCACTGTCCAGCAGCAGTTTGTTGATGCGTTGTTTCAGTTCCAGGCTGATGCCGCTTTGGACTCCACCAACCTCCCACTGCGCGGGCAAGGTCAGCAACGACGAGCCACCGCCGGAGATAAGGCAAATCACCAAGTCGTCCGCCGTCAGCCCGTGGGTCAAGGCCAGAATGCGCTGCGCGGCAGCCAGTCCAGCCGGATCGGGCACAGGGTGGGCGGCCTCCACCACCTCGATGCGTGCGGGCGCTGCGTCGGCGGGGCGTTGGGGCGTGTGGTCGTAGCGTGTAACCACCAGTCCGCTGATAGGCGCACCTTGGGGCCACAGCGCATCCAGCGCGTGGGCCATAGCGCCACCCGCTTTGCCCGCGCCCAGCACCAGGGTGCGGCCTTTGGGCACGGGCGGCAGAAAGGCACCCAGCGTGTGGGCGGGCAAAGCTTGTTCAACAGCAGCCCAATAAAGTCGGGCCAACACGTCGCGGGGGGAGAGGTCAGAAAAATGGATGGTCATGGGCGTCAATGTCCTTTTTTTTGCATATTACTTGAGGCAAAATTCGCGGGCGCTTCAATACACATTGTGCGCAACAGCACAGCCCGGTACGCTCGGCAACGTGGTGCTCGCCTCTGGTGGCTCTTGCAGCCCGCCAGTGGGATTCGGCCTCGACAGGACTCACTTTGTGAAGTGGGAAACTTGTTTGACGGAGACATATTTTGATGGGCACATTGCTGATTCACAACGCGCGCGCCGTCGCTACTTTTGACCACGCCAACCCAGCGCAATCCACAGAGCTGCGCAACGCATCCATTTATATTGAGGGCAACCGCATTGCCTTTATCGGCGCCACCGCCGACCTGCCACCCCACGCCCTGCTGGCGGACGAGACGATCAACGCCTGCCACCACCTGGTGACTCCCGGATTGGTGAATACCCACCACCACATGTACCAGTCGCTGACCCGTGCGGTACCTGAAGTGCAAAACGCAGAGCTGTTTGGCTGGTTGCGCGGGCTGTACCCCATTTGGGCCGGGCTCACGCCCGAAATGGTGCAGGTGAGCACGCAGATTGCCATGGCCGAGCTGCTGCTGAGCGGCTGCACCACCAGCAGCGACCACCTTTACATCTACCCCAACGGTGTGCGGCTGGACGACAGCATCGAAGCGGCGGCCGAGATTGGCATGCGGTTCGTAGCCACGCGTGGCAGCATGAGCGTGGGCCAATCGCAAGGCGGTTTGCCGCCCGACCGTGTGGTGGAAAAAGAGGACTTCATTCTCAAGGACACGCAGCGCTTGATTGAGCAGTACCACGATACCTCGTTTGGCTCCATGCTGAACGTTGCCGTCGCGCCCTGCTCGCCGTTTAGCGTAAGCCGCGACCTGATGCGCGAGTCGGCGCTGCTGGCCCGCGCGCACGGTGCACGCCTGCACACCCACCTGGCCGAGAACGACCACGACCTGGCCTACAGCCGCGAAAAGTTTGGCTGCACCCCCACGCAGTACGCGCAAGACCTGGGCTGGCTGGGCCATGACGTTTGGCACGCGCACTGCGTGAAGCTGGACGACGAGGGCATCAGCCTCTTTGCCGCCAGCCGCACTGGCGTGGCGCACTGCCCATGCAGCAATATGCGCCTGGCCAGCGGCATTGCGCCCATACGCAAGATGCTCAACGCTGGCGTGCCCGTGGGTCTGGGTGTGGACGGCAGCGCCAGCAATGACGCGGCGCACATGGTGAACGAAGCACGCCAGGCCCTGCTGCTGGCCCGCGTGGGCCGCGCCATGCAGCCGCCCGAAGAGCGCGTGTTGCCCAATGGCGAACGCAAAACCTTTTTTGGCTGCGACCTGGGCCCGGCCGAGATGACGGCCCGCGACGTGCTGCAGGTCGCCACCCTTGGCGGCGCACAGGTGCTGGGCCGTGCGGACATTGGCCACTTGGCCGTGGGCATGTGCGCCGACCTGGTGCTGTTTGATCTGGACACGCTGGGCTTTGCCGGTGGTGCGGTGCACGACCCCGTGGGCAGCCTGCTGCTGTGCGCCAGCCCGCAGGCCGACTACACGGTAGTGAACGGCAAAGTGGTGGTGCGCGAAGGGCATCTGGAAACGGTGGACCTGGGGCCGCTGATGGAGCGGCATAACAAGCTGGCATTACAGCTGGCCACAACCGCGTGAATTGCTACCAAAATAGGAGCTGCTTACGCAGGCTGTGCGGGGGCTAGCGGCCAATTTTCCTTAAAAATTAGCGTACCAAGCATGGGCTCTTGGGGTCAAACTTCCAACCCGGAATCAAATACTGCATCGCCATCGCATCGTTGCGCGCACCCAGGCCGTGCTGCAAGTACAACTGATGGGCTTTTTCCACTTCGGCCATGTCCAGTTCCACGCCCAGGCCGGGCACGGTAGGCACGGCAATCTGCCCGCCCACAATTTGCAAGGGATCTTTGGTCAGGCGCTGGCCGTCTTGCCAAATCCAGTGCGTATCAATCGCGGTGACCTTGCCTGGCGCGGCAGCCGCCACGTGGGTGAACATGGCCAGCGAGATATCAAAGTGATTGTTGGAATGCGAGCCCCAGGTAAGGCCCCAGGTCTGGCAGGTTTGCGCCACACGCACCGAGCCCTGCATGGTCCAGAAATGCGGGTCGGCCAGCGGAATGTCCACCGACTGCAGCGCCAGCGAATGCGCGAGTTCGCGCCAGTCGGTGGCCACCATATTGGTGGCCGTCAGCAGGCCGGTGGCGCGGCGAAATTCGGCCAGCACCTCGCGGCCAGAGAACACGCCCTCGGCTCCGCAGGGGTCTTCGGCATAGGCCAGCACATCGTGCTGGTCGCGGCACAGGCGCACCGCGTCTTTCAAGAGCCAGCCGCCATTCGGGTCTAGCGTGATGCGGGCTTGGGGGAAGCGCTTATGCAAGGCGGTCACGGCCTGAATTTCTTCCTCTCCGCGCAACACGCCGCCTTTGAGCTTGAAGTCTTGAAACCCATAGCGCGCATGGGCGGCTTCGGCCAAGCGCACCACGGCGTCGGCGTCCATGGCTTTTTCGTGGCGCAGGCGCTTCCAGTCATCGGCTTGGTCGGGCTCGCTGATGTAAGGCAAGTCGGTCTGGTTACGGTCACCTACGTAGAACAGGTAGCCCAGCACCGCCACGCTACTGCGTTGCTGGCCGTCGCCCAAAAGCGCGGCCACGGGCACGTTCAAGAACTTGCCCATTAGATCGAGCAGCGCGCTCTCCACCGCCGTCACGGCGTGGATAGCAATGCGCAGGTCAAAGGTCTGCAGGCCACGGCCTTCGCTGTCGCGGGCGGCAAAAGCCTCGCGCATGCGGTTGAGGATGGCGTTGTAGTTGCCAATGGAGTGGCCCACCACCAAGGTAGCCGCGTCTTCTAGCGTCTGGCGGATTTTCTCGCCACCGGGTACTTCGCCCACGCCGGTGTTGCCGCTGCTGTCGGTGAGGATGACGATATTGCGGGTGAAAAACGGCGCGTGGGCGCCGCTCAAGTTCATCAGCATGCCGTCATGGCCTGCGACAGGAATCACGCGCAAGGCGGTGACGGTGGGTGCGCCTTGCACGGCGCCAGAGTCAGTTGGGGTCATGGTCAGTCTCCTTGGCGGGGCGCTCAATGCAATAGATGGGTGGCGCTCCTACACATAAGACATCATACAACTAAATCGCGTTGCTGAACTACTTTGCTAACCCACCTCGGTCTGGGCTTTGCGCAGGCGATCTTTGCTGTTGGCCAGGTGCGTGCGCATCGCGGCGCGGGCCGAATCTACGTCCTGGTTGCGAATGGCGTTGAAGATGTATTCGTGCTCGCCATGCACCCGGCGCAAATATGCCAAGCGCCCTTCTGGAGCACTGCTGGCGGTGTTGATGCGGGTGCGCGGGATGATCATGGTGCCGAGGTAGGTCATCAAATCTGCAAAGTGCCGGTTGCCAGTGGCCTTGGCCACTTCCATGTGAAACGCAAAGTCAGACGGCACCGCATCAGAGTCTTCTTCAATCGACTTTTGGAACGCATCCAGCATGGCTTGCATGGCCTGCAAATTGGCATCGGTGCGGCGCTGAGCAGCCAGGCCGGCGGCCTCCGTCTCCAGTGAAATACGCAGTTCCAATAGGGCAATCACGTCGGCCACGGTGGCAAAGTCCACGTCCGCAATTTGAAAATTGCCGCTGCTTTGGGGTGCCAGCGCGAAGGTACCCACGCCGTGGCGGGTTTCCACCAGGCGGTTGGCCTGCAGGCGCGAAATGGCCTCGCGCACCACGGTGCGGCTCACATCAAAGCGGGCCATGATTTCAGATTCGGTGGGTAACTTGCTGCCGGGCTGAATCGCGCCTTCGCGGATGCTGGCCGCCAGGCTTTCCACAACTTCATTGACCAGGCCTTTGACACGGCGCGGGCGCTGCTCTTGCATGCCATCGGCAGAAAAGGCGATGGCAGCGGTTGATCTAGGGGTTT
>JBEANP010000099.1:0-9477 GCA_041165385.1 Pseudomonadota bacterium
GCAGCCCAAGCTTCCAAGCCGCTGGCCGGTAAAACCTTTGTACTCACCGGTACCTTCCCCACCCTGAGCCGCGACCAGGCCAAAGACTTGCTGGAAGCCGCCGGTGCCAAAGTGGCAGGTTCCGTCAGCAAAAAAACGAGTTACGTGGTCGCCGGGGCCGAGGCGGGCAGCAAGCTCGACAAAGCCCAAGAGTTGGGCGTACCGGTGTTGGATGAAGCCGCTATGTTGGAGATGCTGAAATGACAGTACGTGACATTCTCAAAATGGGCGACCCACGTCTGCTGCGCATGGCGCAACCGGTGGCGGAGTTTGACAGTGACGACTTGCACCTGCTGATCACCGACATGCTGGACACCATGCGCGCTGCCAACGGCGCTGGGTTGGCGGCACCGCAAATTGGCGTAGACCTGCAGCTGGTGATATTTGGTTCCAACGACTTCAACCCACGCTACCCAGACCGGCCCACGGTGCCGCCCACGGTACTAATTAACCCAGTCATTACGCCTATATGCGATGAAGAAGAAAGCGATTGGGAGGGCTGCTTGTCGGTGCCCGGCTTGCGCGGCGTGGTGCCCCGCTCGGCGCATATTCGCTACACCGGGTTTGACCAATACGGCGACCCCATAGACCGCACCGTGAGCGGTTTTCACGCCCGGGTGGTGCAGCATGAGTGCGACCACCTATGGGGCAAGCTATACCCCATGCGGGTGCGCGACTTTGCACAATTTGGCTATACCGAAGTGCTGTTTCCCGGCATTGCGGCCAACGAAGACGACTAGGTTATTTTGAACACCGTGCGGATAACTTTGCCGCCGGATTTGCCGTCAAACGCGGCCCATTGCTTGATGCCTTTCACCAGCACCAGATTGCTCACGTCTTTCACGGGCTTTTTGGCTTTCAATTGCGCGGTGACCCAGTCTTGAAGGTGGGGTAGCACGGGCCCCTCTTTTCCGGTAGGCACCAGTAACTCTTTGCCTGCAACGGTGCCCATGGATGTAACGGAGATTTCGGTGGCAGGCATGGGTATTCGTGGGTGAGAGGGGGAAAGGTTTCTAGCTCAGAAAATGGCCTACATGCTTGAGGAGTACCTCGGGCGCTTCTTCTGCAATGTAGTGCCCGCATGGTAACGCCTCGCCGCGTACGTCGTTGGCTACTTTCTCCCATTCGTCCAAGGGCTTGAAGCATTTGTGGACAACGCCTTGGTCGCCCCATAGCACCAACAGCGGCTGCGTCAAGCGGTGGCCCGATAGAAGGTCAACGCGGTCATTTTCCAGATCAATGCTGGCTGACGCTCGGTAGTCTTCGCAGACGCCGTGCGCTGCCCCAGGGAGCGCCAGGCAACGCCCATACTCCGCCAATGCTCTGGGGTCGAACGGTGCCAAACCGGCACTGCGCCGTCCCATCACGTCACGCACGTAGGCCGCAGGGTCGGCCTCAATCAGCCGCTCTGGCAGCGGTGCGGGCTGAATCAAAAAGAACCAGTGCCAATAGGCGCGCGCAAACGCATCGGTCGTTTGTTGGTACATGGCCAGTGTGGGTGCCACATCCAGCAAAACCAGACGCTGAACGGCGTGCGGATGGTCCAGTGCCAGCCGGTGTGCGACGCGCGCACCACGGTCATGGGCGAGCACATCAAACTGCCCAAAACCCAAATGCTGCATCAGCTGCACTTGGTCCAATGCCATCTCACGTTTGGAATAGTTGCCGTGATCAGCTGTGCCCGTGGGTTTGGATGAGTCGCCATAACCACGCAAATCGGCCATGACCAGGGTGTGGGATTGCGCCAGTTGTGGCGCAATGCGATGCCAGATGGCATGGGTTTGCGGATGCCCATGCAGTAGCAACAAAGGTGGACCCGAGCCACCCACGCGCACGTTGATTCGAATGCCATTGACATCCAGCTGCCGCGAGATGAATTGGGGGAATAGTTCAGACATGGTTCTTTCCACCTGTTTACGCGTGGGCTCATGCTCGGGCGGCTGCGGTCATCCGTGCCGCAACATCCTTGACCCAAGGTTGCTGCGCCCAATGCGCTTGGGCGAAGGCATGCACCTCGTCCATGTAAGTGAGGGACATACCGACCACATCCACGCCTTTGAGAAACATCTCCTTGTAACGCGGAGATATCTCGAACGTCATGCTGGGTAGGCCCGTGCACTGCACTTCTTGCTTTTCAATGTCGATCACGATATCGGGCGCATCGGCTTGCTCGGCCAACACCATTAATTGCGCCACTTGCTCGGTGGGCAAGCTGACCAGCAAAAGTTGATTCCCCATGGCATTGGAGTAAAAAATTTCTGCAAAGCTGGGCGCGATGATGGCTTTGAAGCCGTATTGAAGCATTCCCCAAACGGCATGCTCGCGGCTTGACCCGCAACCAAAGTTTGACCCGCCCAGCAACAGGTTTGCGTTGGCGTACTTGGCCTGGTTCAACACAAAATCGGGTTGGACGTGGGCCTGTGGGTCGTAACGTAAGTCGTATAGCAAGCCCTCTGCCAGGCCAGCCTTGTCGATGCCGCGCAAGAACTGCTTGGGCATGATCTGGTCGGTGTCCAGGTTGTCGATACGGATGGGGGCGGCTTTTCCCTGAATGGTTGTGATGGTTTGCATGTCAGTTTCCTAGATGGCGCGCGTCGGTTATTTTTCCAGTCACAGCCGCGGCTGCGGCCATGGCGGGACTCATCAGGTGCGTGATAGCACCGCGACCTTGGCGGCCCTCAAAGTTTCTGTTGGTGGTGGATGCGCAGCGGGTGCCCTCTGCCAGCACGTCGTCGTTCATGGCCAAGCACATGGAGCAGCCCGGCTTGCGCCACTCAAACCCTGCAGCGATGAATATCTGGTCAAGACCCTCTTGCTCCGCCTGCTGCTTTACCGCACCAGAGCCGGGCACCACCATGGCGCGTAAACCGGGTGCCACTTTTTTTCCGGTCACGATGTCAGCGGCCGCGCGCAAGTCTTCAATACGTCCGTTGGTGCAGGACCCAATGAACACATGCTGTATCGGTGTGCCAGCAATCAATGCACCTGGCTGCAGCCGGGTGTAGGCCAAGGCCTGTTCGGTGCTGCGTTGGTCTTCCGGTGCCACTTGGCTGGGCGTTGGCACCTTGCCCGAAATCGGCAGCACTTGGTCCGGGCTGGTGCCCCAGGTCACATGCGGTTCAACATAGCTGGCATCGAAGACGTGTTCCACATCAAAGTGGGCATCGGCATCGCTGACCAGGCCAGCCCAATGGGCCAAAGCCTGGGCTCGTAAGTCGCCAACGATGTCTGGGCACTTTGACAAAACGTAGTCAATCGAGGTTGCGTCTGGCGCGATCAAAGCGCCTCGCGAGCCGGCTTCAACCGTCATGTTGCACAGCGTAAATCTGGCCTCTACCGTCAAAGCGTCTATGGCAGACCCGCAAAACTCCACCACAAAGCCCCGTGCCCCTTGGGCGCCTATCTGGCCAATGATCATCAAAATCAGGTCTTTGCTCGTGGTGCCCTTGGGCAGTAGGCCATCCACGCGAATCCGCATATTGCCCGCGGTGCGGTAGACCAGCGTCTGCGTGGCCAGCACATGCTCCACTTCAGAGGTGCCAATGCCAAAGCCCAAAGCGCCCAAGGCACCATAGGTGGTGGTGTGGCTGTCTCCACAAATCACCACCATGCCCGGCCTGATCATGCCGCGCTCGGGTGCGACGACGTGCTCGATGCCTTGCATCGCATCGTTGGTGTCAAACAGGGGAATACCGTGCTTGCTGCAGTTGCTGGCCAGATTTGTCGCCTGCAGTGCGGACGCTTTGTCATGAATCACGCGAATCGCAACCGGATGCGTTGGAATGATGTGGCTGACCACGGCGACGTTTTGCCCCGGCATTGGCACCGCAATGTTGCGTTCAGCCAGTCCTGTAAATGCCTGGGGGCTGGTGTACTCGTTCATCAAATGCAGGTCACAAAACAGCAGCACGTTTTGCGCGTCGATCACCCGCACGGTATGTGCGTCAACCAGCTTTTGGTACAACGTTCGTGCGCTGACCGCCAGCGGTATACGTCGATTCATAAGAACTCCTTAGGGAATAGACAAATCCTAACCGTAAACAATAAATAAATAATTTAATTAAAATTCATTCTTTATTTCATAAAAATGAATAATGAAACACTTTTCGGACATAGAGCTATTTGCGCTGATCGTCAATCAGGGCAACATGTCCGCAGCGGCGCAAAAGTTGGGCATAACACCGCCTGGCGTAACGCGGCGGCTGGCCCAGTTGGAGAAAAGGCTGGGTGTTCGGTTGCTGAACCGTACCACCCGCAAACTCAGTTTGACGCCGGACGGCGAGATGTACTTGATGGAGGGCGTGCGGCTACTTGAAGAGATGCATGCGCTTGAAGGGCGCATTGGCGGGGGGAGCAAGCAGCCGCAGGGCACGATCAAGATTGCGGCAACTTTGGGCTTTGGCAGAACCCACATTGCGCCCGCGCTGTCGCGGTTTATCCACCAATTTCCCCAAATCGAGGTGCAACTGCATTTGAGCGATCGGTATGTCAATTTGGTCGATCAAGGCTTTGACCTGATGGTGCGGTTCGGCGACCTAACGGACAGCCGATTAACCGCACGTCTCTTGGCCCAAAACAGCCGCATGTTGTGTGCAACGCCGTCCTATCTGGCAGCCCACGGTACGCCAGTTCAGCCCAAGGATTTAGGCAAACACAGCTGCATTTTTATTCGGGAAGGCGACGAAACTTTCGGAACCTGGCATTTGCGCCAGGGTGACGCCACAGAGTCCGTCAAAGTACGCTCCCACCTCAGCACCAACGATGGCAGCTCGGCGCTGGGCTGGGCGCTCGATGGGCATGGCATATTGATCCGCTCGCAGTGGGAGACAGCCCAGTTTTTGCGGTCTGGGCAACTCGTTCCCGTACTACCGGACTGGAGCCATCCGTCTGCTGACATCCATCTGGTTTTTCAGAATAGCAAGCAATCCCCGGCAAAGGTCAGGTTGCTGGTGGATTGGATGCTGGAGGACTTCAAAGCGCAGAGGGAAATTACAAAGGATGCGTTTGGACCCTGGTAAGTTTCGCTACAAAAATCATAGCTGCTTACGCATATGCCACGGGCGCTACGGCTCTAAAAGACTAAAAAATTGCTTCCAAACTCAGGCTGCCAGGGCGTCCAGCAACTCCGTCTCAATCTCAATCTGTGCGCGGTTGTGCTGCAGCTGTGGCCCGTGGATCAGGAAGGTGTCTTCCACCCGTTCCCCCAGGGTGACTACCTTGGCCAGTTGCACCTCAATCTGGTGCTTTGCCAGCACGCAGGCGATGCTGTACAGCAGCCCCAAGCGGTCGCTGGCAGAGATATTGAGCAGCCAGAGCTGGGCCTTTTCATCCGGGCGCAAGGTTACGCGGGGTGCAATGGGAAAACTTTTTACCCGACGTGAGACACGTCCTCGGCTAGGCGCTGGCAATGGGCCAGCGGCTGCAATGGCCTGGCTCAGGTTGTTTTCCAACATGCTGGAGACTTCACGAAAGTGCTCCTCCATGTCGTCATCGCTGGCTACCTGAAAAGTATCCAGCGCATAGTTGGCCAGGGTGGTGTGGATACGGGCATCCAAAATACTGATGCCGGCTTGGTCAAAGTAACCACAAATTCGGGCAAACAAGTCGGGCTGGTCTTTGGTGTAAACCAAGACTTGCAATCCAGCACCAGGCGATGTGCGTCGCACCCTGACGATAGGGCGCTCGGTGGCGACAAGGCGCGAGAGTTGCTTGGTGTGCCACGCAATGTCTACGGCATCGTGGCGCATAAAGTAGCCCACATCTAGCGTGTCCCATAACGGCTTGTGGGCCTCAAAAGGAAGGGCATATAGGGCGACCATCACCAGCGCCTCGCGTTTGCGGGCCTCGACCTCAGCATCGGGGTCAGGGGCGCGCCCGCCCAGCACGCGGGTGGTGTAGCGGTGCAGGTCTTCCAGCAGTTTGCCCTTCCAGGCGTTCCACACTTTCGGGCTGGTGCCACGAATATCGGCCACCGTCAGTAAATACAGCGCCGTGAGATAGCGCTCGTTGCCCACGCGCTCTGCAAAGTCGGCAATCACTGTGGTGTCACTCAGGTCAGACTTTTGCGCAATACGGCTCATGGTCAGGTGCTCGCGCACCAGAAATTCGATGAGCTGGGTGTCTTCCAAGCTAATGCCGTGGTCTTTGCAAAACCGTCGCACTTCTACCTGGCCCAGCTCGGAGTGGTCACCACCCCGTCCTTTGGCAATGTCATGAAACAGCGCTGCCACGTACAGCACCCACGGCTTGTCCCAGCCAGAGGCAAGTTGCGAGCAAAACGGGTATTCGTGCGAGTGTTCGGCAATAAAAAAGCGGCGCACGTTGCGCAGCACCATTTGAATGTGCTGATCCACCGTGTACACATGGAACAGGTCGTGCTGCATTTGCCCCACGATGCGCCTGAACACCCACAAGTAACGCCCCAACACCGAGGTCTGGTTCATCAAGCGAATTGCATGGGTGATACCGCTGGGCTGCATCAAAATTTGCAGAAAGGTAGCGCGGTTGACCGGGTCTTTGCGGAACTTGGCATCCATCAAACCGCGTGCGTTGTAGAGCGCGCGCAGCGTGCGGGCCGACAGACCTTTGACGCCCACTGTGGATTGATAGACCAAAAAGGTTTCCAAAATCGCATGCGGCTCGCGCTGGTACAGGTCATCGCTGACCACATCCACGTTGCCTGCCTTGTCATTGAACCTGGCGTTGATGGGGCGGGGCGCATGGGTAGAGGGGTTGAGTCTCTCCGCAATGTTCATCAGCAAAATTTGGTTCAGCTGCGTGACGGCCTTTGCGCTCCAGTAATAGCGCTTCATCAGCCCTTCGCTCGCACGCACAAAGGAGGTTCTGGCTTTGCGCTCAGCGGTGGCTGGTAGTTGGGTTTCTACGGTTTTAAAGCCAAACGCCTCTGCTACGGTGTTTTGCAGATCAAAAATAATGCGGTCTTCGCGGCGCCCGGCAATCAGGTGCAAGCGTGCCCGAATTTGAAACAGCAGCGATTCGTTGCGCTGGATTTGTTTGATCTCGAATGGCGTAGCCAAGCCGTTTTTGGCCAAATCGGCCCAGTGGTCACCAAACCCCGCGGCCTTGGCCACCCACAAAATTACCTGCAGGTCGCGCAGTCCGCCTGGGGATTCTTTGCAATTGGGTTCTAGCGCGTAGGGCGTGTCTTCAAACTTGGTGTGGCGCTGGCGAAGCTCCAGGGTCTTGGCAACATAAAAAGCTTGCGCGTCTATGGCTTTGAAAAAAGCCGCCTGGAATTGTTGTGCCAGTGGGGCATTACCCACAATCAGACGGCACTCCAGCAAAGCGGTTTGCACGGTGACATCTTTTTCGGCCTCGGCCAAACAATCACTCAGGGTGCGCACGCTGGAGCCTATCTCTAACCCCAAATCCCAGCAGGAGCCAATAAAAGCTTCAAGCTGGCTTTTGAGCTGCACATCGGTCTCGGGGCTGTGGCCGTCTGGCAGCAATACCAACACGTCTATATCAGAGTGGGGAAATAACTCACCACGCCCAAAACCACCCACGGCCAACAGCGCGTAAGGGGCTTGAAGCCCGGCATGCGTCCACAGTGCAATAAGCACATCATCAGCCAGCGCCGACAACTGGCGCAGCGACTTGCGTACGCTGCGTCCTGAAGCTCCTTGCACCCCCATGCTTTGCAGCAGTTGGGCCTTTTGGGCACGGTACTGCGTGCGCAGGCTGGCTAGATCGGTCATTGGGTTATGCCTGGGATGGCACAAAGGAGGGTATGGCGGGACTTCCAGCGGACAAGGTCAGCACTTCGTAGCCGGTGGGGGTGACCAAAATGGTGTGTTCCCACTGCGCAGACAGCGAGTGGTCTTTGGTGACGATGGTCCAGCCGTCTTTTTCGGGGCCGTCTTTGATGTCTTTTTTGCCCGCGTTGATCATGGGCTCGATGGTGAAGGTCATGCCTTCCACCAGACGCTCCAGCGTGCCGGGGCGGCCGTAGTGCAGAACCTGTGGCTCTTCGTGGAATATTTGGCCGATGCCATGCCCACAAAACTCGCGCACCACGCTAAAGCCCTGGCCTTCGGCAAATTGTTGAATGGCATGGCCAATATCGCCCAGGTACACGCCGGGCTTGACCATTTTGATGCCGTGCCACATGGCGTCATAGGTGATGGCACTCAGGCGCTTGGCAGCAATTGACACGTCGCCCACGGCAAACATGCGGCTGGTGTCACCGTGCCAAGTGTCTTTGATCACGGTCACGTCGATGTTGACCACATCGCCCTTTTTGAGCTGCTTGTCGTTGGGAATGCCGTGGCAGACCTGGTGGTTTACCGAGGTGCAAATCGATTTGGGGTAGGGGATGTTGCCGCCACCGGTGTAGTTCAGCGGTGCGGGAATTGCGCCTTGCACTTGGGTGATGTAGTCGTGGGCCAGTTTGTCCAGTTCGTTGGTGGTGACACCGGGTTTGACGAACGGGGTGAGGTAGTCCAAAACTTCGGAGGCCAGTTTGCCCGCAATGCGCATGCCTGCAATGCCTTGGGCGTCTTTGTAGGTGATAGTCATGCGCCAATTATCCCATTGGCCCCAGCTTTGCGTTGCAGCTTGGGCAATTGGGGTGCCGGTGGCGGGTAAAATCCGGCGCTTCTCGCCCCCTCTTTGTCTCCCCCATTCTCTAGGCCACCACAGTGACCCTGCACATCACCCCCATCGAGGGCAGCAACGCCCTGAGCAGTTTTCGCGTTCAACAACTTTTGCCCGCCCTGCAGGCTGTTCATGAAAAAATTACCGGTATTTCTGCCCGCTATTTGCATTTAGTCGCCACTGAGTCAGCACCCGACCCTGCCTTGACTGCCAAGCTGGCCGCGCTGCTGACCTACGGTGACCCGTATACCGGCGCTACCGACGGCCCTACCATTGTTGTTAGCCCACGTTTTGGCACCGTGAGCCCCTGGGCGTCCAAGGCCACGGACATTGCGCACAACTGTGGTTTTGCAGTCAAGCGCATTGAGCGGCTGGTGGAATACCGCCTCAGCGTTAAAAACGGCCTGATGTCCAAAACCGTGCTTACGCCTGAGCAACTGCAGGCTGTGGCCGCCCTGTTGCACGACCGCATGACCGAAAGCGCCATGTTGGACCGCAGCCAGGCCAACGATTTGTTCCATGCCCTGAGCCCCGCGCCCATGGCGCATGTGGATGTGCTGAGCGGTGGGCCAGAGACCGGCAAGTCCGCGCTGGTCAAAGCCAATACCGAGTTTGGTCTGGCGCTGGCATCCGATGAGATCGACTACTTGGTGAATGCCTTCACCACCCTGGGCCGCAACCCCACCGATGTAGAGCTGATGATGTTTGCCCAGGCCAACAGCGAGCACTGCCGCCATAAGATTTTTAACGCAGACTTCACTATTGATGGCGTAGCCCAGGCCAAGAGCATGTTCGGCATGATCCGCAACACGCACCAGTTGG
>JBEANP010000100.1:0-9406 GCA_041165385.1 Pseudomonadota bacterium
ATCACGCGGTAGGCATTACGGCCATTCCACAGCGGTTGGGCCCAATGGTCTTGGGCGGCTTTCTCGACATCGAGGTGCTGGTATTTGTCTTGCATAGTGAGTGGGCAACACGGGGTTGCAAAAAAATGCCGAAGAGGAAACGCTGTAAAAACGCTCGGGTGAACTGCTTAATCCAATTTTAGGCCGAGCTTACGGGGCTACCGACTCTGGGGCTTGCGCCACGAAGCCCAGACGGGTCAGGCCCGCCTTATGGGCCAAACCCATAACCTCCACCACCCGGCCATAAGGTACGGCAGTGTCGGCACGCAATTGCACTTCAGCTTGCAGATTTTTCTGGGCAGTCAGCTTGAGTGTGTTGCCCAGAGCCTCGGTGCTGAGGGGTTGGCCGTCAACAAAGACCTGCCCAGTTTTGTCGATCGACACCGCCACGAACTGCGGCGCATCCACAGGCGTAATACCCTCCGTCTTAGGTAACTCCACCTTCACCGCTCCCACCAACAGCGGCGCGGTGATGATGAAAATGACCAGCAACACCAGCATCACGTCAATCAACGGCGTCATGTTGATTTCGCTCATGGGTTGTGCGCTGGGCGTGCGCTCAAGCCTACCGAAACTCATGCCCCAGACGTCAGTAACAACTCGCGCACATCCCGCGCAAAGCCTTCAAGGTCGGCCTCAATGCGGCCAATAGCTCGGCCCAAAATGTTGTAGGCCAGCACGGCTGGAATAGCAACGGCTAGCCCAGCTGCCGTCATGATGAGAGCCTCACCTACCGAGCCGGAAATCTTGTCGATACTGGCCTGACCGGCAGCGCTGATGCCAATGAGCGCATGGTAGATGCCCCACACGGTACCCAACAGTCCCACGAAAGGCGCAGTGGACCCCACAGTCGCCAGCAAAACTTGCCCTGCCTGCAAACGGTGCAACACTGCGTGCAAAGCGTCGCGCAGCACACGGGTAAGCTGCTGCGACGCATCGCCCGCACCCGCCAATGTGCCCACAGACTTGGTTTGTGTCGCCTCAACCAGCGGGATTACCAAAGCATCACGGTCAAAAACACGCATTCGCTCCAATGCCTCGCTAATGGACGAAGCCTGCCAAAAAGTAGCGGTACTGCGCACCACATCGCCATGGGCGCGGCGCAGCAACCACCCCTTCCAAACAATCACAACCCAACTGCACACCGACATGGCAAACAACCCGATCGACACGGTAGTGCTAACCGTATCACCCTTCAACAGCAGGTCTAGTGCGCTCATTTCAGCCCGAGCACATCAAACATGTCATACAAGCCCGGCTTGCGCCCCGCCAAAAAGCGTATAGCGCGCAAACTACCCTGCGCGTAGGTCACGCGGCTAGAAGATTTGTGGCTAATCTCGATGCGCTCACCGATACCAGCAAACAGCACAGTGTGGTCGCCCACAATGTCACCGCCTCGGATGGTGGCGAAGCCGATACTGGATGGGTCGCGTTCACCGGTTACTCCTTCGCGAGCGTACACCGCACATTCTTTGAGGTCGCGACCCAATGCGTCAGCGATGACTTCACCCATTTTGAGTGCAGTTCCCGAGGGGGCGTCAACTTTGTAACGGTGATGAGCTTCCACAATTTCAATGTCATACCCAGTGGAAAGTGCTTTGGCAGCCATTTCCAGTAGCTTCAAGGTGACGTTGACACCAACACTCATATTGGGCGCCATCATGATGGCAATGTCCTTGGCCGCAGCGGCTATGTCTGCCTTCTGCGCATCGGTAAAGCCGGTAGTCCCAATCACCATAGCCACACCAAGTTCGCGGCACACTTTGAGATGTTCCATCGTGCCCTCGGGGCGGGTGAAGTCAATCAGCACTTGGCTGCCCTGCAGCCCTTGGCGTAAGTCTGCGGTAATCAGCACGCCAGTAGACTGGCCCGACAAAGAGCCTGCATCTTTACCGATGGCAGGGCTGGCTGCAATGTCTAGCGCACCTGCCAATGTGCAATCTGGTGCTTCACGCACTGCATCAATCAACATTTGGCCCATACGGCCCGAAGCGCCGGCAATGGCGATGGTGTTTGTCATGGCGTTCCCAGGGGTTCCAAAGGGGGATAGTTTGTGGTTGCGCTGGGCAAGATCGCCGGTGGTGCCACTGGCTTGACCACAGGCGGCGGGAACAATTTCAAGCTCTCAGGCGATGCCTCCATGGCTGGCAACGGACCTTTTTTGGGCGTGGACTTCAGCGTTGATACAAACTCAGCCTCACTGGGCAGTGCATCGGCCTCGATGTGTTCAATCACATCATCTTTGAAAAACACGGTGACGCGGCGCGACTGCGACTCGGCGCCCTGACGTTGCATCGTAAAAACATAGTCCCAACGCTGCGCATGGAACACGCTGGTCAGCAGCGGTGTACCTAACACGTCGCGCACCAACGCGCGATTCATGCCCGTTTTAAGGTAGGCCAATTGCTCACGCGTCACCACATTGCCCTGCACCAAATCAATTTTATAAGGTGACACAGCGTCAATAGCTTTACTGGTGCTGGGGACCGAACTGCACCCCACAACACCCAGGCAAGCCAAGGCGGCCCACAGTGCGGCGGTGCGCCTAAAAAGGGAGTGAGACATAGAAACAGACATGAGCGATATGATGCAACGATTGTAGCGGTTGGGCCCATGCCGACCGACCTCTCCTCGACGCAGGAATGCAGCCCATGACCAATATCGACGAACTCAAAAGCACTGGCCTGAAGGCCACCGGACCCCGCCTGAAAATCTTGGAAGTTTTTCAACGCGGCGAGCAGCGGCACATGACCGCAGAAGACGTGTTCAGGGTACTGCTACAAGAACGCTCCGATGTGGGCCTTGCTACCGTGTACCGCGTGCTCACGCAGTTCGAACAGGCTGGCATCTTGGCACGCAGCCACTTTGAAAGTGGCAAGGCCGTATTTGAACTTGACGAGGGCAAACACCACGATCACCTGATTTGCCTGGACTGCGGCAAGGTAGAAGAGTTTTACGACGCAGAAATCGAAAAGCGCCAGGCGGCTGTGGCAAAGGCTAAAGGTTTTTCTATCGCGGACCACGCACTGAGCTTGTACGCAACTTGCACCAAGGGCAACTGCCCGCACCGCACCAGCGCCTGAATCCGCTAATTGCCTTGCTGCATGGCTTTGCGGTGGCGCTCCACAAAGTCTTTATAGGTATCGATTCCGCGCAGTTGCAGAATGGTATTGCGCACCGCAGCCTCTACCAACACCGCGATGTTGCGACCAGCCACCACCTGAATGACCACTTTACGCACTGGAACACCCAATACATCTTGGACGAGTGGCTCATAGGGGATGCGCTCGTAGTCTCGCTCTAAAGTTTCGCGGCGGACTAAATGGACGATCAGTTTGAGGCGCATCTTGCGACGCACCGCAGTTTCTCCAAAAATGCCTCGGATATCGAGCAAACCAATACCGCGTACCTCAAGCAGGTTTTGCAGCAACTCGGGGCAGCGCCCCTCTATCGTGGTTTGATTTATGCGGTACAGATCCACCGCGTCATCAGCCACCAAGCCGTTTCCGCGGGAAATCAACTCCAAGCCCAATTCGCTTTTGCCTAAACCCGATTCACCCGTAATGAGCACACCAAGGCCCAAAATGTCCATGAAGACACCATGCATCGATGTTCGATCAGCAAAGTGTTTGGACAAATAAGCACGAAGCACGTCAATGACAAAAGCCGATGACTCCTTGGTGGCGAACATCGGGATCTGCGCGCGCTCGCACATGGACAGCAGGGCTTCAGGGGCTGCTTGGCCATCCGCCAGTACCAACACTGGTGGCTCCAGCGTCACGATTCGGGAGATACGACGTGCACAATCTTCCGAGGTGGTATTGGTGATGTAGGCAATCTCGCGCTCACCCAAAATTTGTACGCGATAGGGGTGAATGTAATTGAGGTACCCCACCAAATCAGCACCGGATCGGGCCGCGCGCACGGCCACCTCGTCAAAGCGTCGCTCGGAAGCACCAAGACCGGCAACCCATTCCCAATGCAGCAGCCCCCGAAACTCTTCAAATAAGACATCGGCACTGACAGCGGTAGGTTTCATAGCGGCCTAAAAAAGACGGGCAGCAACAGTTGACAGGCGTCAGCTCACGTGGGCGGACCGCCAGCCTGCAATCAAACCGTGCAAAGCGATGGGGTCAGTGCACACAGTAAGCTGTTCGCGCAAGATGGCGTCGCTAAGTAACTCTGCGATCTCTGAGAGGATTTCGAGGTGTTTTTGCGTTGCAGCCTCGGGCACTAGTAAAAAAATCAGCAGGTTGACAGATTGGTCATCCGGCGCATCAAAGCCTATGGGGCGACTCAGCTGAAAGACTGCTGCCAAGGGGGCTTTAAGCCCCTTGATCCGCCCATGCGGAATGGCCACGCCATGTCCAAGCCCCGTTGAACCCAAGCGCTCGCGCGAAAACAGGCTGTCAGTGACAAGCGCGCGACTAAGGCCATGGATATTTTCAAACAGCAACCCTGCTTCTTCAAAAGCGCGTTTCTTGCTGGTGACATCAACTTGCGCAAGCACTTGCGACGGCGACAGGATGTTGGCTAATCGATTCATGGTGTGGGCGAATTATGCACACAAAAAAACCGCTCTGTGCAGAGCGGTTTTGGTGGCATCCCTTGCAGGGGCAAGTTACATCAGCCGTTTAGGTGCTTCGTGGTGGTGATCCTGCAAACGGTCTTTGTGGCGTACCACTTGTCGATCCAGCTTGTCAACCAGCTCATCCACTGCGGCATACAGGTCTTGATGGGCACTTTCTGCAAACATGTCATTGCCTTTGACGTGGATGTTGCACTCAGCGCGCTGTCGCCCTTCTTTCTCTTTTTGCTTTTCAACGGAGAGTAGCACCTTGACATCTACCACTTGATCGAAGTGTCGCATGATGCGATCCAGTTTGGTCGTGACATAACTGCGCAGAGCCGGGGTAACTTCAAGGTGGTGACCGCTGATCGTCAAATTCATAAATAGCCTCCAATTGCTCACAGGGTTGAAAATGCCTTGCGCTTACGGGCGGTTGGCGGGAACACTTTAAACACTTCGATATTTTTTAGCCTTGAATTAACTATGCGCCTGAATTTCAAGGTTTGCAACGTCTTTCTCTAGTGCACTGCAGCAAATTGGGGCTTCCATGACGGCGTCAATTCACAGGAGGCACGGTTACGGCGCCTTTATGCATATCCAGTCCTTTTGCAACAACCACCGAAAGCACACTGGCAACAGCGCCAATCAGGGCGGCAATCCAATAGTGCTGCACCAAGCCTTGTGCATCACGACTGATCACTTGCCCACCCACCAAGGCTGCCAAGCCCATGGCAGCGGACTGCACCGCAGAGTTCAGAGACATAAAAGTGCCGCGCAATGCGGGGTTGCCTGCAGAAGTCAGGATTGCCATGCCAGGGATCATGCGCCCGCTCATGCCCATGAACATCAAAGTAGACACGCACAGCATCTGCCACACATACCCCTCAGGCACCAAAGTAATCGCCACCAGAGGAACAACGACCGCCAGCGCCATCACGCGAAAGGTTTTGAACTTACCAACCCGATCAGCCAAGCGGCCAAACCACCGCGCGGTCAATAATGTAGCGACCCCGCCCAGCAGGTAAATATAAGGAATCTGGTCGGTGCGCAAGCCCACGTTGGTTTGCGCGTAAATGGTGATGTACGGTATGACCGTAAAGCCTGCGAACATAAGCAGGCCCGACATCAAAAATGCGCGGCGGTGGTTGCCATCCACCAGCGTGATACGGATGCGCTCCCACGCCGAAGTACTTGTACCCAGCGCCAAATGGGCATTCAGTGCGGGCAGCGTGAGTCCGGCAAAAACCACCAACAACAAACACAACCCGGCAATGCCAAAAAACGGGGCGTGCCAGCCCAAATGGGCCGCCAGAAACAGCCCAATAGGCACCCCTGCTACGGTAGAGACAGAAAACGACGTCATCACTATGCCCATAGCACGGCCGCGTCTCTCGTACGGAATGACGTCACCCACAATGGTTTGCGACAGCGACGACAGCACCCCCCCAAACACACCGGCAGCAATGCGGGCAACCATCAAGCTGCTGTAACCGGGTGCCAAGCCGCAAGCCAGAGTTGCCAGCGCAAATAGCGTGTAAAGCACCAGCAGCAACCGCTTGCGGTCGTACTTGTCAACATAGGACGAAGCCAGCAGGCCAGACACTCCACCAGCCAAGGTATAGGCAGATACCAACAGGCCAAACTGCGCATCGGTGATACCAAAAAGGACCGTGAACTGAGGCCCCAACGGCATCATGATCATGAAGTCAAGAATATGTGTGAACTGAATGCCGGCCAATGTAATGAGCAGCCAGAGTTCACGTCGAGGGGTTAGATTTATAGGCATCGCGCACTCTATCACCCATGTTGCAGTGCGATAATTTGACATCGAAATAACCGGAGAAGGCTCCTTGGAAAACTACCCCAGTCGGTAGCTTTCAACTCCCATTCATGCATCGGGGTTGAAAGCAATACCACCCCCGCCGCAGATGCAAACCAATTTTGGGAGTGAGCCATGCTCAATATCTTTTCGCTCGCCAACGGTCGACTCTTTCAAGAAGAAATTGAGTCGCTGGAAGAGTTGTCTAAATTTCAGCCCATCTGGGTGGACTTGGAGTCCCCCACACCGGAAGAAAAACGCTGGGTCACGCAGTACTACGGCCTGTCAATTCCTGAAGACGCGATGGACGAAGACATCGAGGAATCAGCCCGTTTTTATGCCGAAGACAACGGCGAGGTCCATATCCGAAGCGACTTTTTGGTCGCTGACGACGACGAACCGCGCACAGTGCGGGTGGCGTTTATTCTTAATTTGGTTAATGACAACCTCAAGAGCAAGGGGGTACTGTTTTCCATTCACGATGAAGACGTGCCGGTGTTCCGCTTGCTTCGCATGCGTGCCCGTCGTGCGCCGGGGTTGATTGAGGATGCCAAAGACGTGTTGCTCAAGCTGTTTGACGCTGATGCGGAATACTCTGCGGACACCTTGGAAGGTATTTACGACGAGTTAGAAAAAGTGAGTAAAAAGGTGCTCTCAGGTAATGTCACGGACAGCATTGCCGGTGAAGCACTGGGTGCCATTGCGCGCCATGAGGACATGAGTGGGCGGATTCGCCGCAATGTAATGGACACTCGGCGCGCGTTGAGCTTTCTTATGCGCAGCAAAATGCTGACGTCCGAGCAATTTGACGAAGCGCGTCAAATTTTGCGAGATATTGACTCCCTAGACAGCCACACCGCATTCTTGTTCGACAAGATCAACTTTTTGATGGATGCAACGGTCGGCTTTATCAACATCAATCAAAACAAAATTATCAAAATTTTTTCGGTGGCTAGCGTTGCGCTGCTGCCGCCCACGCTGGTAGCCAGCGTCTATGGCATGAACCTGAAATTTCCTGAATTGGAGTTTCTTGGTGGCTGGAGTTACCCGTATACCGTTGGCCTCATGGCAGCAAGCGCTGTGGTGCCTATGTGGTATTTCCGTAAACGTGGCTGGCTGAAATAGGGCTCCGCCCTTTCACACCAAACTCATACGAAAAACACTTTAGGCCATACGCAACGTGCGTAGTTAGCTATAAAAATAGCAGCACATTTAAATTGCTTTCAGCGACTGAAGGTCTTGAATGCGGTACACGCGTCCTGATTTATCCATCGACTCCAACACCCGCTCACGCACCAAGGCACTGATTTCACGGCTGACAGTTTCCATTTTCAAGTCCAACATGGCCCCCATGTCCTCGCGCGAGAACAGTGTTACCGCGTGGGGGTCTTGCACGTGGCGCATCTTCAACACAAAGTTGCTAACCCGCTTGCGGGCAGACCCAAAGTTGAGGTCGGCCAACCAGTCATCAGCCTCACGTAGTGCTTGCGACCACTTTTGCATCAATCGCTGGTGCAGGCGAGGCGACTGGGCCCCCAGGCGCTGAATCACCGACAGAGGGATTCGGCACACACTCACATCGGACAGGCTAACCGCATCGGTGTCAAACCGGCCATGCGCTAACGCTTCTAGTCCCGCCACGTCGCCAGGGCGCAGCACGCGAACAATACGCTGGCGTCCATCTTGAGTGCTGCGCACCAATTTGATCATGCCGGTGCGCAGAGTCAATATGCCCAACGCACTGTCGCCCTCTTGAAACAAGGTGGCACCGGCGCGGTATTCCAGATCGTCTATGGGAGCGTGAATCAGTCCAAAGTCTTCTTCCGTAAGATCGGCAAACAACACCATGTCGCGAATACCGCAATTGCGGCAATCTGACGTGCCACGCCAAGCGGATTCAGTTTTGATGGGGATCATGCGCCAGAGCCCCCAAACGCGTGCATCCAGCCCAGCCCGTGGCTGGTGGCACGTGCCACCACACCGCGTTGGGGCCGGTACTCACACCCAACCCACCCGCTCCAGTCACATTGGGCAGACACCTCATCGATCACCTGGAACAGATAGGAGTAGTTCAGTTCACCCACGTCAGGCTCATGGCGCTGCGGAGCGCCTGCGACTTGAAAATGCCCCACCCGCCCGGTGGGCAGGTACTGACGAATTTTGGTGGCAACGTCGCCCTCCATGGCTTGGCAGTGGTACAGGTCAAACTGCACTTTGAGATTGGGCGCCCCCAGGGCTTGGACGACGGAGTGTGCAGCATCTTGGCGGCTGAGGAAGTAGCCAGGCATGTCGCGCGTGTTGATGGGTTCAATGAGCACATCGCACCCCAAGGCTGCCGCTTTTTCTACCGCCCAGGCAAGGTTCGCTTCGTATGTGGCCTGATGGACTACCATAGGGGCACCCGGCAATACCAAGCCAGCCATGACATGAATGCGCGGGCAATTCAATGCGTGGGCATAGTCCAGCGCCAGCGCAAAACCACTGCGGAACTCGGCTTCGCGCCCCGGCAGACTGGCAATACCGCGTTCGCCGGCTGCCCAGTCGCCGGGAGGTGCATTGAAAAGCACTTGCTCCAGGTCGTTGTCTTGCAAGCACGCTGACAAGGTTAGGGCGTCAAATGCATAGGGGAACAAAAACTCCACACCACGAAAACCGTCTTGGGCAGCAGCAGCAAAACGGTCAAGGAAGTCGTACTCGTTGTAGAGCAAAGTGAGGTTGGCAGCAAAACGGGGCATCTCTGGATCTTAAGCCACTACAAATTTTTTAATGAAATATTGCTCTAGCGCACGAATCATGCGCGTAAGTAGCTATTATTTTTGTAGCAAATTTAGCCATACATGAATAATGCGTTGCGCCATCACACTGGCAACCTCGTTCACAAACTGGGTGAAATCCAGGTGTGCAGTGTCGTCAGCGCGGTCGGATATGGTGCGTATTGCTACAAAAGCAACGCCATGGTCATGGCACACTTGCGCCAC
>JBEANP010000101.1:0-9275 GCA_041165385.1 Pseudomonadota bacterium
ACGTGCGGCTGGATTCACCCGAAGGTGTGGCCCAGCATGCGCAAGCGATATACCAGCAAGTGGTGATCACCAAAATCATGCCCATGAACAACGCCACCCAGATCACCGATGCCGAGCGTGCGCTCGTCAAGCAGTGGTTTGAGGCTGGCGCGAAGCTCAATTAGGACTTTGCCACCTCGTGGTTCGCCATGATCTCCAGTGCGCGCACCAACGCCGAGTGGTCCAGATTGGCCATGCCGTTGGCTGCGCACACTTGCATCAGCTGCGCAGCACCTGCGGTTTGCGGTAGTGCCACACCCAGCGACTTGGCGCCCTGCAGAGCCAGGTTCAAATCCTTCTGGTGTAGGCCAATGCGAAAGCCGGGGTTGAAGGTGCGCTTGACCATGCGCTCGCCATGTACTTCCAAAATGCGTGAGGCGGCAAATCCGCCCATCAGCGCCTGACGCACCTTGGCAGGGTCGGCCCCCGCCTTGCTAGCGAACAGCAGGGCTTCGCCCACCGCGGCAATATTCAGTGCCACGATGATCTGGTTGGCCACCTTGCAGGTCTGGCCATCGCCGTTGCCGCCGACCAGGGTGATGTTCTTACCCATCAGTTGCAGCAGCGGCAGCACGGCATTGAACGTTGCATCTTCAGCACCCACCATGATGGTCAGGCTGGCAGCCTTGGCACCCACCTCGCCACCGGACACGGGGGCGTCCATGTACTGGCAGCCCAGGGCGTTGATTTTTTGTGCGAACGCTTTGGTCTCCATGGGTGAGATGGAGCTCATGTCCACCACGGTCTTGCCTGCGCTTAAGCCTGCAGCAACGCCCTGTGCACCAAACAGCACGGCTTCCACATCGGGCGTATCGGGCAACATCAGAAAAATGATGTCGGCTTTCTGCGCCGCTTCCTGCGCGCTAACGCAGGCCTGTCCACCCGCATCGAGTAGTGAAGCAGGCACTGTGCTGCGGGTGTTGAGGTAAACGGTGTGGCCCGCAGCAATGAGGTGGCCCGCCATAGGCGCGCCCATGATGCCCAGTCCGATAAATCCAAGAGTAGTCATAGTGCGTACCGGTCCCGCAGAGCCTGCGTAGCGTTGCGGAACACCCCCAGGTCGCTGCCCACGGCCACAAAGGTGGCACCCATCTCCATGTATCGGCGCGCATCGGCTTCTATCGGTGCCAGGATGCCCGTGGGCTTGCCCTGCCCTTTGGCCTGCGCAAACACATGGGCTATTGCCCCTTGAACCTCGGGGTGGTTGGCATTGCCCAAGTGCCCGTAGTCTGCGGCCAGGTCCGATGGGCCAACAAAAATGCAATCCACACCCGGGACCGCAGCAATCTCGCCGCTAGCGGCTACGGCCTCTTGAAAGTAGTTGGCCACGGTGCCGTAGCGGTTACTGCGCTGCGACACCGACACGCCGCGTATGCCTTCGGGCGGGTAGCGGGTGGCGGACACGGCCTGTTGCGCCTCGTCGGCGTTTTGCACAAAGGGCACCAGAAAGTTGTAGAAGCCAGCATCCAGCAGGCGCTTGATTTCGATGGCGTTGTTGCTGGTGGGCCGCACGAAGGGCGCACTCACGCTGTCTTTGAGTGCCATTAACTGGGGTACGAAGGTGATCACGTCGTTTGGCGAGTGTTCGCCGTCCAGCAGGATCCAGTCGAAACCCGCGACGCCCAGCACTTCGGCCGTGATGGGGCTGGCCAGCGAGGCCCAGCAGCCAATCAGGCGCTTGCCAGCGAGCAGGTCTTGCTTGAACTGATTAGGAAACGGGCGGTAGGGAACGGGGTAGGTCATACAGATGCCTTGGTTGAATCAAGTGTTCAGGTGAATTAGGTAATTGGGGCGGGGTTGAACAGCACCAGCGCGTTGTGCAGCTTCCAGTGTTCAGCCCAGGTTTTTTTCTCGCCGCTGGCCACTTCCAGCATCAGGTGAAAGAGTTCCCAGCCCACATCAGCAATGGTGGCCTCGCCGTCGGCAATAGTTCCGGCATTCACGTCCATCAGGTCGTGCCAGCGCCGAGCCAGGTCGGTGCGGGTGGCCACTTTGATTACGGGCACCTCGGCCAGGCCGTAGGGTGTACCGCGGCCAGTGGTGAAGACATGCAGGTTCATGCCCGCAGCGAGTTGCAGCGTGCCGCAGATAAAGTCGCTGGCCGGGGTGGCGGCGTAAATCAGACCCTTGGACTGCGCCTTCTCGCCCGGCGACAACACGCCGCTGATGGGCGCGGTGCCGGACTTGATGATGGAGCCCATGGCTTTTTCCACAATATTGGACAAACCACCGGCCTTGTTGGCGGTCGTTGTGTTGGCGCTTCGGTCGGCCTGGCCGCGACCCAGGTAAGCGTCGTACCAGGCCATCTCGCGGGCCATGGCGTCTGCTACTGCCGGCGTGGTGGCACGGGCGGTCATTTGTTCAATGGCGTCGCGCACCTCGGTGGTCTCGGAAAACATGACGGTGGCACCCGCACGCACCAGCAGGTCGGTGCAAAAGCCCACTGCCGGGTTGGCGGTCACGCCCGAGAACGCATCGCTGCCGCCGCACTGCACGCCCACCACCAGCTCGCTGGCGGGTATGGTTTCGCGGCGGCGGGCATTGAGCCGCTCCAGGTGTGGCACGGCGCTGGCTAGCACTGAGTCGATCATGGACATGAAGCCCACGTGCTTTTCGGCTTGCAGGCACACCACATCAAGTACAGGTTTGGTTTTTGCATCCAATTTTGAATCAAATGGACCTGCAGCGCCCGTGCCGCTTGCGTAAGCAGCTATCGTTTGTATAGCAATGCTGCCCGGTGGAAACAAGCGCTCGGGCTGCAGCTTCTCGCAGCCCAGGCTCACCACCATTACCTCGCCGCCAAAGTTGGGGTTTTTGGAGATGTTGCGCAGCGTGCGTATGGGGATGATGGCGTCGGGCGCGTCGATGGCAACGCCACAGCCATAGCTGTGTTCCAAGCCAATCACGTCATCGACATTGGGGAAGCGCGGCA
The DNA here is from genome assembly GCA_041165385.1 of Pseudomonadota bacterium. Classification (GTDB taxonomy): domain Bacteria; phylum Pseudomonadota; class Gammaproteobacteria; order Burkholderiales; family Burkholderiaceae_C; genus Allorhodoferax. The sequence goes on from JBEANP010000101.1 coordinate 2,972, forward strand.
GCAGCTCGGTCTTGATGCGTTGCACTGCAAAGTCCACCACGCCCGCCACGCACTGCACGGTGGTGGTGATGGCCAGAATATTGCGCGTGCCCACCGAGCCATCGGCGTTGCGGTAGCCCTCGAAGGTGTAACCGGTTAGCGGCTCTGCGTCCCATGCCGGGGCGGTGGATTGCGGCAGGTCGGTAAGCGAGCGGGCCTCGGGCATGTGCAGCAGGCGCTCATGCACCCAGGCCCCTGCGGGAATGTCTTTAAGCGCATAGCCAATCGGCACGTTGTAGCGCAGCACGGCAGCGTCTTTGGCAATCGCCACCAATGCAACCTTGTGGCCCTGCGGCACGCGGTCTAACAGCGTCAATCCATCGGGCATGACGGTGCCCGCAGACAGACCGCCGTCATTGACCACAATGGCCACGTTGTCGGCCTCATGCATGCGGATGCTGCGTGGCGCATTCATACGAGGTCAGTCCGCCTTGATGTTGCGCGAGGTGATCAGCTTTTGCCAGCGCGTGTATTCCGATGCCTGATAGGCTGCGAATTGCTCCGGCGTGTTGAGCACCACTTCAAAGCCAAGCTCCAGCAACTTGGGTGTGACGGTGGGGTCTTTGATCGTTGCTACAACCGCTTCATGAATGCGTTTTTTGATGTCGGCAGGTAGCCCCCGTGGTGCCGCGACAGCTTGCCAAGAATTCACGTTGGCATCTTTCACACCGCTCTCTTCCAAAGTGGGTACATCGGGCAACAGTGGTGATCGCTTGGCACTGGTAATGGCCAGGGCGCGCAGTTTGCCTGACTTGATTTGCGGTATGGCGGTGTTGATGTTCATAAACGACGATTCCACCTGGTTGCCCAGCAGATCCGTCATCACGGGGCCGCCGCCTTTATAGGGCACGTGCACGCCGTTGGTCCCCGTCTGTTGCCAAAATAATTCGGCCGTCAGATGGTCGCTGCTGCCGTTGCCCGACGAGGCAAAGCTCATTTTGTCGGGATTGGCTTTCAGGTAAGTGATGACCTCGGCCACAGACTTGCGCTCGGAGGCTGCGGGCACCACCAGCACATTGGGCGCTTGCACCACGATGGTGATGGGTTCTAAATCTTTGAGCGCGTCGTAATTCACTTTAATCAGGTGCGGTGCAATCACAAGCGGACCCAGGGAGGACACAAACAGCGTGTGCCCGTCCGGGGCCGAGCGTGCCACGTGTGCAGCGCCGATGGTGCCAGTAGCCCCGGCCTTGTTTTCCACGATAAATGTTGCCCCACCGCCCATTTTTTCGGCCATTTTGGCAGATAACGTGCGTGCAATCAGGTCGGTAGAGCCTCCGGGTGGAAAGGGGACAACCAAGGTGATGGGTTTATCAGGCCAAGCCATGGCGCTGAAACTGGTGCCAGCGGCCAGCAGCAAAGTGAGGAATTGTTTTTTCATAGGTGCTCTCCAAAATAAAGGGGTTATCGTTTCTTCAGCGGGATCAATTCAGCAAAAGGCGTGGCAGCCACAGCGAGAACGCGGGAACGTAGGTCACCAGCATCATGCAAGCCAGCAGGGCGCCGTAAAACGGCAGGATGGAGCGCATGACTTCACCTACCGAGATGCCCCCGATGGCACAGCCCACCGCTTGGGTGGTGCCTACTGGCGGCGTGTTGAGGCCCAGCGCGCAGTTGAGCAAAATCACCACGCCGAACTGGGTCGGGTCCATGCCGAACTTCTGGGCGATCGGCAGGAAGATGGGGGTGCAGATCAGCAGCGTGGGTGCCATGTCCAGGAAGGTGCCCAACACGAACAAGGCCACGTTGATCATCAGAAAAATCATCCAGGGGTTTTGTGTAACAGAACCCATCAGCGCACCGGTGCGTTCGGGCACTTCGTACATCGCCAGGAAGTAGCCGAAAGCGCTTGATATGCCGATCAGGAACAACACAACGCCGGTGGTTTTGCACGCCTTGGCGCAGGACTTGATGAAGTCTCCCCACGACAACGAACGGTAGGCCACCGTGGTGATCAGCAGGGCCCACAGCACTGCAGTGGCAGCCGACTCGGTGGCGGTGAACACACCCGACAAGATGCCCACCAGAATGATGCCCACAATCAACAAGCCCGGCAGTGCGGCGATGAAGCTGCTGAACACCTCACCCCAGCCGGGGAACACACCCCGTGTAGGGTAGCCGCGCTTGATGGCCACACCGTAGGCGGCTAGCAGGTTCAAACCGGTTAGCAACAGAGCGGGCACCACGCAGGCAAGCATCATGTTCAGCACGCTGACCGACGCAATGCCTGCGGTGGCCAGGGTGTACAAAATCAGGTTGTGGCTGGTAGGCATCAAGGCGCCAACCAGGGACGCGTGAGTGGTCACGTTCACCGCGTAGTCGGTGTCGTAACCTTCCTTCTTCATCAAGGGAATCATCACTGAGCCCATGGCAGACACGTCGGCCACGGGTGAGCCAGCCACGCCGCCGAACAAGGTGCAGCCCACCACGTTGGACATGCCCAGGCCGCCGCGCACATGGCCCACCAGGCTGTTGGCAAAACGCACGATGCGGTGGGCAATACCGCCGTGCAGCATCAGCTCGCCAGCAAAGATAAAAAAGGGGATGGCCAGAAAGGAGAACACCTGCATGCCCCCCACCATCTTCTGGAACACCACGGCCACCGGCAAGCCGGCGGTGATGATGGTGGCCACCGACGACAGGCCCACTGCAAAGCCCACCGGCACGCCGATGATCAACAGCAAGCCGAAGCTCAAACCCAAAATAATCAGTTCCATGCCGGCACCACTTCCTTGCCCTGCAGCAGAGCGATCACATGTTCAATCGTAAAAAGCACCACCAGCACGCCAGCAATGATGAGCGGCACGTAGTCCATGCTGGAGGGAATGGGCAGCATGGGTTTCTGGTCGTTCCATTTCAGGGCGGCCCAGATGTAGCCGTTGTAGGCCATCAGCGCGCCGAAGATGCCGACCAGGATGTGGATCAGGATTTCCAGTTTCAGGCGCATCCACTCCGGCAGCAGGCTGATGATGGAATCCATGCCGATGTGGCCAGCGTCGCGCACGCCCACGGCCACGCCCAGCGCAGTAATGTAGAGCACCAGCAGCAGGGCCAATGCCTCTGCCCAAGTGGGTGTGTCGTTAAAAATGTAGCGCCCAATGACCTGGTATTGCACGCAGGCGATGAGCACGATGAGGCCAGCCACCGCAAGCATCAGACTGAGCTTGGACAGCGTTGCGCAAAAGCGGGTATACATGGACAGCTCCGGTGAGAAAAAAAGACACCCCGGCCGCAGGCCAGGATGTCGCGTTGGCATGGTTATTTCGTGTCCTGAACAGCTTTCACCAGGCGTTTCATGTCAGGCGTATTGGCAAACTTGTCATACACAGGGCCCATTACGTCCTGGAACGACTTCTTGTCCACTTCTACGATTTCCGTGCCAGCGGCTTTCACCATGTCGAACTCTTTCTTCTCGTAAGCGGCCCAGGCTGTGCGGTTGAAGGCGACTGAGGCTTTGGCAGCTGCACGCACCATGTCTTGTTCGGCCTTGGGCAGCTTGTCCCAGGCGGTCTTGGAAAACACCAGCACTTCGGGCGCCATGGAGTGTTCGGTCTTGTTGTAGTACTTGGCCGCTTCATAGTGGCGGCTGCCGGAACCGTACGAGGGGTAGTTGTTTTCAGCAGCGTCAATAATGCCGGTCTTCAGCGCGGTCATCACTTCACCGAAGGGCATGGGGGTGGGGTTGGCGCCCATGGCAGCGGTCAAGGCGACCCACAGATCAGACTGCTGTACGCGAATCTTCATGCCTTTGGTGTCTGCCACCGATTTGACGGGCTTCTTGCTGTAAATGGAGCGTGCACCGGAGTCGTAGTAGGCCAGCACCACAAATCCCTGTGCTTCGCAGTCTTTGGCAATTTCCTCACCAATCGGGCCGTCCAGCACCTTGTGCAGGTGGTCTACCGAGCGGAACAGGAAAGGCAGCACCGGTATGTTGGTTTTAGCGCAGATCGAGTTCATCGGGCTGATGTTCACGCGGGTCATGTCCAGCGCGCCAATTTTTACCTGATCGATGGTCTCTTTCTCGGAGCCCAGTGCCCCTTTGTTGAACACCTTGACCGAGTGCTTGCCACCCGAGAGTTTTTTGAGCTCTTCGCCCATGAACTTTACAGCGGTAACGGTGGGGTATTCGTCGGAATTGTGAATGTCGGACGACTTGAATTCAATGGCGTGGCTGGCCATTCCTGCGCCGGCCAGCAGTGTAGCGATCAGGGTGGGTACGAGTTTCATGCTTGTCTCCTCTTTGAGGTGGTTTGGGTTGGGTGAACTTAAATCGGGTGAACGGGAAAGCGGGAAAAAAGCGGCTCGGGCAGGCCCTGCACGCCGGGCTCCAGCACCAGCAGCGCGCCGTCTAAATCGGCATCAAAGCCTGCAGCGGGGTTGGCGGGTTGAATGGACGTGACAAGAAGGTGGCGCAATTCGGGTCCACCAAAGGCACACATGGCGGGCTTGCTCACGGGCAGGGGAAAAGACTGCATTAGCACGCCCTGCGGGCTGAAGCGGTGCACCTGCCCTGCGTCGTTGCCACAAATCCAGTAGCAGCCCTCGGCATCCATGGCGGCACCGTCAGGGCGGCCGGGCAGTGGCTTCATGTCCACCCAGTGGCTGTGTGGACCCCAGGTGCCCTTGGCGGCATCAAAGCTGTGCTTCCAAATGGTTTGGCGGCTGGGGTGCGAATCCGATAAATAGGCAGTGCTGCCATCAGGGCTGAAGGCCATGCCGTTGGGTGTGATGTAGCCGTGCAATTGGGAGGCGCTTAAGCCCCGCTCGTCCAGACAGTAAATGGCGCCTGCGGCGCTGGCCAGTGACATATCACGCACCATGGTGCTGGCCCAAAAACGGCCCACGGGGTCGCAGCGGCCATCGTTAAACCGCATGCCGGGCTGCGGGTGGTTCACGCTGGCAAGGAGTGTCACGCGCGCTTCAGGGGCCTGTAATAGAGTTACTTCAAAAATGCCAGTTTCCATGGCCGCAATCACGGTGCCGCGTGTGCTGAGTGCAATGCAGCCCAGGCGTTCGGGCAAGGTCCACGTCTGTTGCACGCGAGTGGACCAGCCCAGCCGGTGAATACAGCGGCCTTCAATGTCCACCCAGTAAAGCGCTTGCTCGGCCACCGACCACACCGGGCTTTCGCCCACGGCGTCGCGCGACGTGCTAACGGCTTGCACCAGGGGCGCTGCGTTTTGCATGGTGATTCAGCTGCCTTACTTCTTGCCAGCCAGGTGCGCCGTCATGGGCTCACCCTGGAACAAAAATCCACCACCTTGGTAGATCACGGCGGGGTCTGTCACGTCGGGTTCCGGCGTGCGCGCATACACGGCCTCGCGGAACGGGTCCGAACTGTCTTGCGGCACATAGCCAACATGGCGCGCCGCACCGTTGTCGTACCAGGTCACGGCGTTGCCAGACATGCCAAAAATGGCGGTGTGGCCCAGCACTGGCGTGGTCAGGCAGGCGGTTACAAGGCGGTGCAGGTCGTCAAAGCTAAGCCAGCTGGCCAGCATGCGTCGGTCTTTGGGCTCGGCAAACGAGGAGCCAATGCGCACGCAAGCGGTCTCGATGCCGTAGCGGTCAAAGTACATGCGCGAGAGGTCTTCACCAAAAGCCTTGCTCACGCCGTACAGGCTGTCGGGGCGGGCAGGGTGGTTCAGGGTGATGGTGTCGCTTTGTTTGTAAAAGCCGGTTACGTGGTTGGAGCTGGCAAACACCACGCGCTTCACGCCATTCTTGCGCGCGGCCTCGTAGAGGTTGTACATACCCAAAATGTTGGCTTGCAGGATGGGCGCAAACGGACCTTCGACCGAAATACCGCCAAAGTGCACGATGGCGTTCACGCCTTGGACTATCGCATCTACGGCATCGGCATCGGCCAGATCGGCTAGCGCAATTTCTTCGCCAGCGTGGGCAGGGCCAAAGTCGGCGCAGTCAGACAAGCGCAACACCTCGCAATTGGCCTTGAGGCGGTCGCGCATGGCCGTACCTAGGCCGCCCGCCGCGCCGGTCATTAGCAAAGTGTGGTGTACTTTGATGGTCATGAAATTACTGCTTATTTGTCAGTTGTATGTTGTCTGATGTGTTAAATTGTGGTCATCTGTTCAGACCGCGTCAAGGACTTTTCCATGGACCTAGTGCAAACCCCTAGATCAACCGCTGCCATCGCCTTTTCTGCCGATGGCATGCAAGAGCAGCGCCCGCGCCGTGTCAAAGGCCTGGTCAATGAAGTTGTGGAAAGCCTGGCGGCCAGCATCCGCGAAGGCGTGATTCAGCC
>JBEANP010000102.1:0-9173 GCA_041165385.1 Pseudomonadota bacterium
GCGGTCACTAGCCTCACGTACAACAATGCGCAGGCCTTCCTCTGCAGCCATAGTTTTGAGTAGCGATATGCGCGCAATGGCATCCGCATGGATAAGTGCTGCGCGACTTAAATTCACCTGCGACGCTAGCTGCTGTGCCATTTGCTGAGACCTCGGCTCAAACTCAAAAGAACGTAGCGTTTGCAGCCAAGCCAAGATGCTGCCTAGCAAGAGCAGCGCAAGCAAGAAAAAAGTTCGCCAAAATAGGCTGAGCCCAGCCATAGTCAGCGCAACAGCAGGTCGTTCCCCCTCGTCTAAAACAGAGGGCTCGTTGTCTGGAAAACCTTGGGTGTGCGCGGTGTTCAAGTGTGCAGGAGTGTGGCGTTAAGCGGGTTCATCGGGCACAAACACATAGCCTATACCCCACACCGTTTGTATCAGACGCGGTGCTGCGGCATCGGCTTCTATGAGTTTTCGTAACCGCGACACTTGGACATCGAGACTGCGGTCAAAGGGCTCAAATTCTCGGCCCCGCGAGAGTTGGGCCAGCTTTTCCCGCGAGAGTGGAATTCGCGGATGGCGCACCAGCGCCTTGAGCATGGCAAATTCACCCGTGGTCAGCATCAGTTCTTCTCCAGACTTATGCAGCGAGCGTGCTCCCATGTCAAAAGTGAAGGGGCCGAAACGTGCAATTTCGTTGTCGCTAGACGGTGCACCGGGTACTTCTGGGGTTGGGCGACGGCGCAAAACGGCATGAATCCTGGCAAGTAACTCGCGGGGGTTAAACGGTTTGCCTAAGTAGTCGTCCGCGCCTACCTCAAGTCCCACAATGCGATCTATGTCTTCACCTTTGGCCGTAAGCATGATGATAGGCGTGACATCATTGGCAGCACGCAGTCGCCTGCAGATAGACAAACCGTCTTCACCCGGCATCATCAAATCCAGAACAATCAGGTCTGGGGTTTCGCGTAGCAGCACACGGGACAGTGACTTGGCGTCTTCCGCTACAAAAACGTCAAAGCCTTCTTGGGTGAGGTATCGTTTCAATAGATCCCGGATACGGGAATCGTCGTCAACCACCAATATTTTGTGAGACCGGGCGGGCGCTGTGGGCATAGTTAAGCTCGAATTTGTAACATTTACGATTTTGCGCGGCAGAAGGTCCATTGGCTGATTAACGGGCTAGCGATTGACACAATGTTACAAATTAGGTGCGCACCGATGTGCGTAAGCGCCGAACAATGGTGAGCCCTTTCAACGCATATATATATTCCCTTAACTCGCATGTCTAAACCACGTTGGGCCATGGTTTTTTTCCTATTGATCGCTTTGGCAAATGGCGCTCACGCGTTCGAATCCAAGGCAAAGGAGTCGAACCGTCGCAAGACCGAGTTGCGCTCGGCTCTGCAAGCCCAAAATCCTGTGGTACAGCACAACGCCCAGGGCGCCGGTACCCCCGCCGTTCGCCAGCTAACCGAGCAAGAGCGCGTCAATTTACGTCAACAGATTCGACAACAGCGGCTTTAAGAATGCCGTGGTGGTCTTGGTGAGTTGAAATTGGTTTTAGGGGATGACCACGTGGCTAGGCCCGATTATTGGGCCGTCCAACCGCCATCCATATTCCACGCCACACCGCGCACGTTGTTACCTGCCGGGGAGCAGAAGAACACGGCCAGCGCGCCAAGCTCTTCGGGGGTGGTGAATTGCATGGAGGGCTCTTTTTCGCCCAGCAGCATTTTGGTGGCATCTTCATTGCTGATGTTGTGTGCGGCGGCTTTGGCATCCACCTGTTTTTGTACAAGGGGGGTCAGTACCCAACCGGGGCAGATGGCATTGCAGGTGACGCCGGTGGTTGCGTTTTCCAGCGCAGTAACTTTGGTCAAACCCACCACGCCATGCTTGGCAGCTACGTAAGCCGATTTTTCTGCTGAGCCCACCAAGCCATGGATACTGGCTACATTGATGATGCGGCCCCAGTTTTTGGCCCGCATGGCGGGCAGCGCCAAGCGGGTGGCGTGAAAGGCACTGCTCATATTGATGGCGATGATGGCGTCCCACTTTTCCACCGGGAAGCTCTCAATGCGCGCCACGTGCTGAATGCCCGCGTTGTTGACCAGAATGTCCACACCGCCAAAGGTGGCGGTTGCGAAATGGATCATGTCTTCAATTTCGGTGGGCTTGCTCATGTCGGCACCGTGGTAAGCCACTTGCACGCCCATCCCGGCGATCTCGGCCTTGGGGCCTTCCACATCGCCAAAACCGTTGATAACGATGTTGCAGCCTTGGGCTGCCAATGCTTTGGCGATGCCCAGACCAATGCCGCTGGTGGAGCCGGTAACGAGAGCAGTTTTGCCGATCAACATGGGGATACTTTCAAAAAATGGAGGGGGTTTCCAGTAGGATGCTGCAATTATCAAACACCCCATTGCACCATGGCTGAACCTACGCTGAATTACGTACATTGTCCGGACACTGGCTCGGGCCACCGCATGGCATATTGGGAGTGGGGCGATGCAGCTGCTGGGCACGTTGTGCTGTGCGTGCACGGCTTGTCGCGCCAGGGGCGTGACTTTGACGTGCTGGCCCAAGCCTTGGTGGCACGTTCTGCCACGCCGATTCGTGTGGTGTGTCCCGATGTGGTGGGGCGCGGCCAAAGTGATTGGCTCATCGACCCCATGGGGTACCAATTGCCCACCTACGCCATGGACATGCTGGCCCTGCTGGCGCAACTCAAACCCACCACGCTGGACTGGGTGGGCACCAGCATGGGCGGGCTGATCGGCATGGTGGTGTGTGGCCAACCTAATTTGCCCCTGCCCACACCGGTGCGCCGTCTGGTGTTGAACGATGTAGGCCCGGCGGTGGCCTGGGGGTTTGTTGAGCGGCTTAGAACGTACCTTGGTAAGGGTGTGAACTTTGCTTCGCTAGAGCAGGCTGCAGCGGCCCTGTGGGCTATATCAACCAGCTTTGGCCCGCACACGCCAGCGCAGTGGCTGGAACTCAGTCGCCACATGGTGAAGCCGATTGCCGATGGCTCAGACCAAGTAGCCCTGCATTACGACCCCGCCATTGCGGTACCGGTGCAGTTCCTCACGATTGAGGTGGCCGCGCAGGGCGAGGCTATGCTGTGGCACCTGTATGACGCCATTGCAGCCCAAACTTTGCTGTTGCGTGGTGCGGATTCCGACCTGTTAACGCCTGCTACCGCGCAGGCCATGGTGCAGCGCGGCCCCAAAGCGCGGCTGGTGGAGTTTGCCGGTGTTGGACATGCGCCCACGCTGATTGCGCCCGACCAGGTGGATACCGTGGCCTCGTTCTTGCTGGACTAAATTTTTTTCGCGTTCGTGAATTTGGTGATTTCATTGTTATGAACTTTGTTGCATGAAAAGTTTGTCCGCCGAGCATCCGGCCCCCCAGCTCTTGGCAGCCACTGCCCACAGCCTGCCCGAGCAACCGGATGCTCTGGCGCGTGCGCGCGCTTTTGCGGAGCCGCTGTTGGCCAGTGCGCGGTTGGATACAGGCGAAAACATCTTGGCCCACGCCGATGCGGTAGCCGACATTTTGAAAACCATTGGCGGCTCGGAGGCCATGCAAGCCGCCAGCTACCTGGTCTACGCCTGCGACCACCTGAACAAGCCGCATGACGTAATAGCCAAGGCCTTTGGCAGCAACTTTGCCGACCTGGCCATGGAAACCACAAAGCTGGTGCGCGTGCAGCGCATGGCGCGCATTGCCCAAAACTCCGCCAGCCATGCATCGCAGGCCCCCATGGCGCAGACCACTGCCAGCCAGACCGAGAGCGTGCGCAAGATGCTGCTGGCGTTCTCTAAAGACCTGCGTGTGGTGATGCTGCGCCTGGCGTCGCGCCTGCAAACGCTGCGCTACTTTGCAGCCACCAAGCTGCCAGTTCCTGCAGGTTTGGCATCGGAGTCGTTGCAGGTTTTTGCGCCCCTGGCCAACCGCCTGGGCATCTGGGAAGTCAAGTGGGAGATGGAAGACTTGTCTTTCCGTTTTCTGGAGCCCGACACCTACAAGCAAGTCGCCAAACTGCTCGATGAAAAGCGGGCCGAGCGCGAGACCTCGGTGGACCGGTTGCGCCAAACTGTGGCTGAAGCTTTGGCTGCGCAAGGCCTCAAGGCCACGGTGCAGGGGCGGCCTAAACATATCTACAGCATTGTTAAAAAAATGCGGGGCAAGTCGCTGGGGTTTGACCAGCTGTACGACATCCGCGCTCTGCGCATTGTGGTGCCCACCGTGCCCGACTGCTACGCCGCACTGGCCTGGGTGCACAGCCAGTTCACCCCGGTGGCCAATGAGTTTGACGACTACATCGCCCGCCCCAAAGCCAATGGCTACCAGTCGCTGCATACCGTAGTGCGAGAGATAGGCCCCCACGCTACACCGTTGCGCGGGGCACAGCCGATCGAGGTACAAATCCGCACCCAGGCCATGCACGACCACGCCGAGCACGGCGTAGCTGCCCATTGGGCTTACAAAGAAGCCGGTGCCAAAGGTTACGGCGGCAGCGTCACGGCAGCCGGGGAATACGACGCCAAGATTGCCGTGCTGCGCCAGCTGCTGGCGTGGGAGCGCGATCTGTCGGGCCAACAGGATGCGGCTGTGTTTGACGACCGCATTTATGTACTCACGCCCGACGCTGCGGTGGTGGAGTTGCCGCAGGGCGCAACGCCGGTGGACTTTGCCTACAGCGTGCACACCAGCCTGGGCCACCGCTGCCGGGGGGCGCGGGTCGATGGGGCCATGGTACCGCTGAACACGCCGCTTAAAAACGGTCAAACGGTGGAGGTGAGCACGGCTAAAGAAGGCGGCCCCTCGCGTGATTGGCTCAACCCCGAGCTGGGCTTTTTGGCCAGCCACCGCGCACGCTCTAAAGTGCGCGCCTGGTTCAACGTGTTGGCCATGGGCGAGACCATCGCCAAGGGCCGCGAGGCGGTAGAAAAGCTGCTGCAGCGCGAGGGCAAAACTGCCATCAAGCTGGACGATCTGGCCTCCCAGCTGGGCTTCAATTCGGCGGAAGCTTTGTTCGAGGTGGTGGGCAAAGACGAGTTTTCACTGCGCAACATCGAAATTGTGCTGCGCCCGCCCGAGCCTGCGCAAGGCCAAGACGATGTGCCGCTGCTGAAAAAGCCCACGGCCTCCAAACTCTCCGGCAAAGGCGGCGTGCTGGTGGTAGGGGTGGATTCGCTGATGACACAGCTGGCCAAATGCTGCAAACCCGCCCCGCCCGATCTAATCAGCGGCTTTGTGACGCGCGGCCGGGGCGTGAGCGTGCACCGGGCCGACTGCTCCAACCTGCGCAACATGGTTAACCGTAGCGGTGACCGCGTGATTGAGGTGGAGTGGGGCAGTGCGCTGGGGGCAGATGGCAGCGTCTACCCTGTGGATGTGTCGGTTGAAGCGGTAGACCGCCAAGGCCTGCTGCGCGATATTTCTGAGGTGTTTACCAAAGAAAAAATGAATGTGATCGGGGTGCAAACGCTTTCTGTGAAGGGCACAGCCTGGATGACGTTTACCGTGGAGGTGACCGAGTCCGGTAAGCTGGCCCGGGTGCTGAAGATTGTCAGCGCGCTGGGTGGTGTGCGCTCATCGCGTAGACGCTAAAAAACCGTGCGCTATATATTTAGTAGCTAACTAGTCAATATAGACGGGCGCTATAGGCATTTTTTACTTAAAAACTGGCTATGCCAAGACACTGCAGTATGTGCTGCCAATGCTGCAACTCCACGGGAGTGATGGAAAGCCGGTTTCCTTTTTTCAGGATTAGCAAATCACCGAGTGCCGCATCGGCGCGCAGTTGTGGCAGGGTGAAGTTGCGGGTCTTGTGCAGCACCTGCACCTCCACCAGCAGCCAGCGCGGAGATTCGGGTTTGCTGCCCGCGTCGAAGTAGGGCGAAGTGGGGTCAAACTGCGTGGGGTCTACTTGGATGCCCGAGGCCACCCGCGCCACACCCACAATCCCTGGTTCAGCGCAACTGGAGTGGTAGAACAACACGCCATCGCCCAACTGCATGCCGTCGCGCATGAAGTTGCGTGCCTGGTAGTTGCGCACGCCGGTCCACGGCACGGTGGCGTTGGGCATGGCCAGAACATCGTCAATCGAGACCTCGGCGGGCTCGGCTTTCATGAGCCAGTAGTTGGGCATGGGTTTGGGGCAGCAAGTGGAAAATGTTTTTTTATTATCCTGCTAGCAAGCTACCCAAAGTAGGTGTGGTGCTTGATTAGTTGGTTGACTGCGCTGGGGGTAGGCGCTCCAAGTGCACGGGCACGTATTTGTGCCAAGGCGTACCTGCGAACGGGTCGCGGTCGGTCGTGTTGGTCAGCTCGTTCAATGAAACTCCCCGGCGATCCAGTGTGCCGTCAGCGCGGGTGTAGTCCAGTCCGTGGCCGTTGGGTAGCGATACGAAACCAGGCTGTAATTCGTCGGTCATCTCGACAGGGGCTTGGGCAGCGCCGCGTGGCGTACGCAGTTGAATCCAGTCACCCTCTGAGCACCCCAGCACTGCGGCATCTTGCGGATGAATGCGCAGCACACCAAAGCTTCCTTTCTTCATCCATTCTGGGTTGCGAATTGACGTTTGGCTTGTCTCAGAGCGTCGCTCCCCCGCCGACAAGATGTAGGGATAGTCGGGGCGGTGGTGTGGCAACTTGCTGTCAATCGTCGTCAACTCGTCCAACATCTCCGGGATGTTCAAGTTGATTTTGTGGTTGGGCAATTTCACTGCCTTCCAGCTGTCGCTGTATTGGCTGACGCCAAATATGACGCCAGATGGGTTGCTCAATATCGCATCAAAAAGCCGATTGCCACCCAGAAGTGCGGGGCCACCAAACCCAGCGCCCTTGGCGGCTGCTGGCTGCGCCCGCACGTAAAGCTGGCTGATTCCCCACAGCGATGCCGCTGGCGCCAAATGGGCTGGCAGGCTTGACCCCAGAGTGCGATACAGCACCACAGGGGCATACCGCGCCAACTTTTTGTCCCGCATGGATTTCCAAGCAAAGGCTACCCCGAAAGCTGTTCGCCCGAAGCTTGCTGCTGTGCGCAAAAAGCGGTAATCAGTCTCTCCCAACTCGCCCATGGCCTCTAGCAGACGTGCATGCATCTCAGCTTCCGGCAGGGTACCCGGGCGGGGGCAAAAGTGTGGGTGGCGCAATTGAAATCCATTGCGTGGAAACTCCAAATTGAAAAACGTGGCCTCGGCCTTTTCAAACTGGCTGCTGGCGGGCAGCACATAGTCGGCTTGCCGCGCGGTTTCTGTCATGGCTACATCGATCACCACACTGCACTCCAATGCACGCAGGGCCTTACGCATCCGCTGGCTGTCTGCTAAAGAATGAACGGGGTTCGCACTTTCAATAAACATCGCCCGGAAGCGTTTGGGGTGCTGGGTCAATATTTCATCCGGAATCACATTGCATGGGATCAAACCCATGATTACCTTGGAGTTGGTGACGGGGCTGTGCGTCCATTTGCGGGCCCCCGCGGACTTGCCCGAGCTTGGTTTACCAGATGTGCTGCGGCTGGAGCTAGAGAGATTGAGGAAAGGCACAAACGCGTTGTTGGCTCCCGCCTTGGCGTAATTGCCCGTGAGCAGCCAAACCAGCCGATTCAGGTAACTATTCAGGGTTGAATGCAAATTCATTTGCACTCCAAGATCCTCAATCATCGACACGCTTTTGGCCCGGGCGATGCGCCGTGCGGCAGACCGAAGAAGTTCCTCATCCACTGCGCATACAGAAGCGTAATGTGTAATGTTGATTTTTCTCATTGCCGCTTCAACGGCTTCATAGCCGGTGGTGTGCTCGGCAAGCCAGGCAGTTGCAACCAAATTCTCCTGTATCAAAATGGCGGACAGGGCAGCCAGGCACCATGCATCCGTGCCCGGCTTGACGGCCAGGTGGTAGTCCGCCATCTCGGCCGTCTCGGTGCGTCGTGGATCAATCACGATCATGGCGCGGTTCGGATCGTTTTGAATCTCCCGCAGCGTCACGCGAGTGCGGGCAAACCCATGCGATTGCCAAGGGTTCTTTCCAAGAAAGACCGCCACTTCACAATGCTTAAAGTCACCATGCACTGGCGCACCGGCCATCTTGCCCTGTACCCAGCCTTCCCCCGTTTTTTCCTGTGCGAGAGCGTTAGAGCGGTATTGAATGCCTAGCGCTTTAATGGTGCTGTCTGCATAGGTTCCGCCCAAATGGTTACCTTGGCTACCGCCACCGTAGTAAAGAATGCTGTCGCCTCCATGCTGGAGCTTGATGGCCGTGAATTTCTCGGCAATCTCGCGGATTGCTGTTTCCCAATCGATATTTTCGTAGCTGCCATCGGGCTTGCGGCGCTTGGGTGAATCGATGCGATCTGCACCGTTTTGGTAGTAGTCCATGCGTTGAGACTTCTCGCAGATATACCCCTGCGAGATGGGGTTCGCCTTATCACCCTTGATTTTTGTAATACGCCCCCCCTCAGTTTTGATCTCCAGGCCGCAGTTGATAGAGCAGATGATGCATGCGGTCTTTTTCCATTCGGTTGTCTCTTTGGCTTGCATGGCAGTTGCGTCCTACTAAAGCTGTTGATTTATGGGGTAATGATAGTTATCCTAAGCTTCTTGCTGAAAAATTGTCAACTAAATAGCCAGATAAAACCCATGCGCTACACCACAGACTACAAAGAACAAGCACGCGCAAAGCTGTTGGATGCCAGTGGCCGGCACGCAAAGGAACACGGATTTATGAGCAGTGGCATGACAGACCTGGCCGCTGCCGCAGGCGTGACAACGGGTTCTTTGTACAAGCACTTCAGTGGCAAGTCTGACTTATTCGTGACCATGATCAAAGTGGAACTGCAGCGCACTGCTGACATGTATGGCGCTGTCGATGCGGCTGATGCGGCGCAGGTGTCGCGCGCCCTGGCGGGCTACCTGAGCTTGAGTCACGTGCAGCATCCGGGGGCTGGATGTCCGCTACCGTCTTTGACGACAGAAATTGCTC
The DNA here is from genome assembly GCA_041165385.1 of Pseudomonadota bacterium. Taxonomy (GTDB): domain Bacteria; phylum Pseudomonadota; class Gammaproteobacteria; order Burkholderiales; family Burkholderiaceae_C; genus Allorhodoferax. Next base: position 8,980 of record JBEANP010000102.1, read on the forward strand.
GCGCCGATGACGTCGTCAAAGCGGCATTTGAGGAAGGTCTTCAAAAGATCCATGCCAACGTTACCGCTTTAACGCGTGATTCCGATACTGCCTGGGCTGTGATGGCGCAAAACGTGGGAGCGGTCATGCTCGCTCGCGCTTTGCGCACTGAAGCACTCCAAAAAGAACTACTCAATGCTGTGATGTGCGCTGGC
>JBEANP010000103.1:0-9166 GCA_041165385.1 Pseudomonadota bacterium
AAACTCAAAACCGAAGAGCGGGCCCGCTTTGCCGCCAAGCCCCTGCCCGGCCAAGTATTGAAAAGCGCACCGGCCATCCCCGAACCACATGGCAGCTGGGTGGACGTGCTAGAGAAAGAGTGGATCAAGCGCTACGGCGTTTGACCCGTCCTGACAGCCCATTTTTATTGCAGCTTTGCAGAACCCTATGACCCACTTACTCCCCCGCGTTGAAATTGAATCTTCCCCCAACCCTACCGCCGCAGTGATTTGGCTGCACGGTCTGGGTGCTGACGGCAATGACTTTGCGGGCCTGGTGCCTGAACTGGACCTGAGCGGCTGCCAAGCTATTCGGTTTGTATTTCCCCACGCGCCCGCTATGCCCGTGACCATCAACGGCGGCTATGTGATGCCTGCCTGGTATGACATCTTGGGGGCCAACCTGGTGGCCCAACAAGATGCAGTTGGCATTCAAAACTCAGAGCGCGCCATTGCCGCGCTGATTGACAACGAAGTGGCCCGGGGCATTCCTTATGAACGCATTGTGCTGGCTGGGTTTAGCCAAGGCTGTGCCATGGCGCTGCACACGGGTTTGCGTTTACCCCACAAGCTGGCGGGCATCATGGCCTTGTCGGGCTACCTACCACTGGCAGACAGTTTTACCACCGAGCGCCACGCCGCCAATGCCAACACACCCGTCTTCATGGCACACGGCACGCAAGACCCGGTGGTGGTAATTCAGCGTGGTGAAGAGTCACGCGACGCATTGACCAAGTTAGGCCACCGCGTGCAGTGGCATACCTACCCCATGCCCCACAGCGTGCACCCGCTTGAAATTACCGACATTAGCGCTTTCTTGAAACAAGTTTTATCCGAAGTTATTGCTTCGTGAGCGGCGCGTCGATTCGCCCCCTGGTCCTAGGCATTGACTTTGGCACCTCTAACTCTGCTTGCGCGCTGATCAATGCCAACGGTGCGCTGCAAGTAATTCCGCTGGACGGTGCCAAGGCCGAGATGCCCACCGCCTTGTTTTTTGCGTTCGAGACCCAGACCGTGCTCTACGGTGCGGCGGCCATGCAAGCCTACCTGAATGGCACTGAGGGCAGATTACTTCGCTCGCTTAAAAGTCTGCTTGGCAGCCGGTTGATGGACGAATACACGGCTGTGGGCGACAAGAGCATTCGGTTTTTTGACATCGTGGTGCTTTTCTTCAAAGAGCTCAAGCGCCGCTGCGAGGCGCATGTGGGCCAAAGCCTGAGCCACGCCGTGCTGGGCCGACCGGTGCATTTTGTCGACGATGATGCAGAACGCGATGCACTTGCCCAAGCCACCTTGGGCCAAGCGGCGCTTGAGGCAGGCTTTACCCACATCGCCTACCAGTTAGAGCCGATCGCCGCCGCGCTGGACTACGAGCAACGCATCAGCGCCGAGACCACGGCCCTAGTGGTCGACATTGGCGGCGGCACGTCGGACTTCACCGTAATCCGGCTCAACCCGGAGCGCAGCGGGCACCGTTTCGGCGGCGCGCAAAGCGACCGCAGCGCGGACATCTTGGCCACCACCGGTGTGCACATCGGTGGCACCGACTTTGACCGACTGCTAGACCTGGCCACTGTCATGCCCTTGCTGGGCTACAAGCATGTGGGAACAGGCGGGCGCATTGTGCCTAACAGCGTGTTTTTTGACCTAAGCACCTGGCACCTGATTCACCAGGCTTACACGCGCAAGTCAATGCACTTTGCCAAAGAACTGTGGACCGACTTTACCGACCGGGCTTTGCACCGCCGCCTGATGGACGCGCTGGAAGAGCAACACGGCCACCGCATGCTTAGCTGTGTTGAAGCGGCCAAGATTGCCTGCTCTATCTCCGGTGAGGCAGCAGCCGTGGACTTGGAGTTTTTAGAACGCACGCTGCACCCCCATATTGACGCTGCCGGCATGGAGCTGGCACTGCACGACTCCATTGGGCAGGTGGTGAAGTGCGCCCAAAGCTGCATCAACGCGGCAGGGCTGCAGCAGGTAGATGCGGTGTACTTAACCGGCGGATCGTCTGCCCTACGCACTTTGATTGAAGCGCTGCGCATCGCCATGCCAGAGGCCACGCTGGTCGAGGGCAACCGGTTTGGTGGGGTAGCAGCTGGGCTGGCTTGGGCAGGGGCAGTGCAGCGCGATTGGCTGCAAGGCTCGCTCAGCAGCTCAAAATAAACACTTTTTGTAGTCTTGCAGACACGCAGCTGTCCTTTTGAGACAGCCGCAGCGCATGCATGGGTTCTATGACCAGCCTGCGGTGGGCTTGCTGGAGGATGGCGCGCAGGTCAAAACGGCATGCGTAACTTCAACGATGCCACTTGGTTGGTAGAGCCTTCTCGCGCTTCAACTTCGTAGCGTGTCGTCAACTCCAATTTTTTACCCTGCGACACATAGCCAACGCCTGCGCGGTATGACCAAGGGGCAATGTCCATACCGTTGGTTACAAACTGGCCGCCACCGCCTGTATACGATGCAGCCAGGGAACTTTTCTTGGCCAAAAAGTCATAACCAGCACCTAGGTTGAAAACCAATTTACTGGACTCGGACAACTCATGGTTGACCTTACCTTCTAGCAAAGCCACCAACTCCTCGCCTGTGCTTTTGGCCACCATCAGGTTCAGACCTTTGAATGCTTCGGCATTGGTCTCTGTGTAGCCAGCGTCTTCCATCATGGCATAGCTCAAACGAATTGATGGTGCAAAGGTAGTCTTGGGGCTCCACGCCACGTTGCGGCCAACACCGACCGACAAACCACCAGTGAGCGTGTTGTAGTCAGAATAAATATTGGTCACGCCAGCGGCATTTACAGCACGCGAACCTTTGGTATTGCTGGTGCCAATGTCTGCTTGAAAGTTCAAGTCAGTATTGGAGTCCAGGCTGTAGGTACCGTAGCCAATCAAGCGCATGGCCGTCACGTCAGCGTGATTGGTAGCAGTGTTGTTATCAATCTTGCTGGTGCTGTAAGACAGCGCCCCACCCAGACGTGTGGTAGCGGACACCATGTTATCTGCACCCACCACGATACCGCCGCTGGCGGATTTGTAGCCGGTCACACCTTTCAGGTCAGACTGGTCTGCCCATGATCCAAAGGGTTTGGCCCAGGCGCGGCGATCGCTGCTCATTTCATCGCCGCTGGACAAACCAGAGTATTTCTCAAGAAGTGCTTGAATCACACGATCACCACTGCGCTGCTGGGCAAAACTTGATTGCTTGACGCTGGTGATCATGAGGGGTAGCGTCTTTTTAATCAGCTTGGCAACATCTGCTGAGTTGCTCAGATTGCCCAGCGCGGTAATAAAGTCCTGCATTGCGCCTGGGTTGTTGGACAGTACATCTATTACTTTGGCCGCGTCGGCTGATGCCGTGTCGTTGGCGGCCTTGACACTGTCCACTGCAGATGTTGCGCCTTGTGTGGTGACTCTCAAATCAATTGCTTGCGCGCCGTTCTTGACAGCAACAAAGTTAAACAACGAGCTGTTGTCTGTGACATCAAATGTCGAACTGTTTATCACTGAACCTGTTTCAGGCGCCTTGATCACATCAGCCAGCACGGTATCCTGCGCCAAAGTTAATCCGCTAGCAACGTCTACATCAATCTTGAAACCGGCTGGCAACGTGCGCTCCGCTGGACTGGAAAACTCCAATTTTCCGTATTGGCTTGGAGAAGTGACCACGGTCCGAAAAACACCAGATACAGACTGCGTGTACGTGCCACTGATAGAGGTAACTCCACTCGTCCCAGCTACCAATACGCCGCCATTGTTCACATTCCCATAAATGGGCCCGCCCTGGTTCATCTGTAACGCGCCGCCTGAAACGATGTTCAAGGTACTTGCACTCAGTGATGCACCATTAGCGTTACGAACCCAATTCCCAATCACGTTAATAATATTATTCGAGCCAAACACGTTACCGTCGATAACGCTGCTGTTACCGTTCACATTCAGCGTATTGATACCCATATTGATGGTTCCAGAAATCGTCCCGGTATTCGCCAAAACAAACGCACTGCCGCCATTGTTCAGGAGGATGGCGGTTCCTTTGCCCCCGTTACTGGAAATAGTTCCTGAGTTCGTAATACTGCTGACCGATGCTTTGCCACCAACGCTGATGCCCGAACCAACAGAACTGGATATGTTCCCCGCGTTGGTAATAGTGACTGCATTACCTCCTTCAGTCCGCACGCCGTTGAGTTCACCCATCGCAACCGGAACAACTGAACCGGCAGTTGTAACTTCGATACTCTGGCAAGCAGTCAAATTTTGCCCCGGTTGGTTAGCCGTACTAATTGTTACTGTCTGGGGACAGATTTCGCCTACAAAAGCCACTGCGGGCATAGAAGCCGCTAAAGTAAAAGTGATCGCAACTGCATGTGCGACACGCGTTTTCTTGAATTCCATTTGTTTACCAACCGGCATGACATCTCCCATTTAAAAGTGGTGTTTTTACACTAATTCACACAAAACTTATCTATTGAACTTACATTTATTGACAGATGCCACAAAATATTTTCTCCAAAGTGGTTGCATTGGCAGGTTGGTGTGCGTTGTTGTTCGGCTGTGCCATGCCAACCGCACAACAACGCACCAACGAAGTGCAAAACGTTGCCGATCGGCTAGGTTGGCGGGCGCTGCGCTTGCCTGCAGAACCGTTTGTTTTGGCTGCTTGGACTTTCCCAGTACCGGTCCAGATTGAAACATCCCAAGACGCGAGTAAGACGTTAACAATCTACATCGAAGGCGATGGCTACGCTTGGCGCAGTCCTTCTCAGCCATCGGACAACCCTACCCCTATGGCCCCTGTAGCCTGGCGATTGGCACTACAGCATGCGGACACCACCAAAAGCGACAAGATTGCCTATCTGGCGCGGCCTTGCCAATACATAGATGCTGTCGATTGGGGAGCATGCAGCGAGGCCTATTGGACCGATGGCCGTTTTTCAGAAGACGTCGTTGCCTCTATGGACACCGCGTTAACCCGACTCAAATTGGGGGCGGGAGCGCAGAGGCTGCACCTTGTAGGGTTCTCGGGCGGTGGCGCTGTGGCCGCCCTGCTAGCCGCGCGCCGCACAGATGTAGATTTGCTGGTCACGGTGGCAGGCAATCTGGATACACAGGCTTGGACGCGCTGGCATCGGGTGCCCGCTTTGGGCATGTCACTCAACCCCGCTGACAGCGCACGGGCCTTGCAAAACACGGTGCAAATGCATTTTGTGGGACAGTCCGATTCTGTGATGCCGGAGCAGATTGCCCGAGCCTACGCCGCGCGGTTTCAAAAAGATAAGCAACCCTCGATCCGGTTGGTAGCCGGTGCCAATCACACCTGCTGCTGGGCAGAAAAATGGCCCGCACTGATGCAAGAAGCCGGTCTTAAGGTGCGGTAAACAACGGCAAACGGTCTTCAATAGCGTCCACCAGCACACTGGACATGCCGCGCAAAAATCGCTCGTGGGTAAACCGCTGTGCCGTGGCATACCCGGCCCGGGCCAGCCTGTCTGCAAGGCCCGTGTCTTGCATCAGCGCTTTCAGGTTCCAGGCCAAAACATCAATAGCACCCACGGGTGAAAGTAAGGCGTTTACGCCATGCTTCCAGATACCGGCATAACAAGGCAAATCGCTGAGCGCAACCGGCAGACCCAGGCAGGCCGCTTCCAGCGGCGCGATGCCGAAAGTTTCATCTTCCGATGCGGAACAAAACACATCTGCCGCACGCATCAAATCCAGCTTGTGTGCGTCAGTTACCGTTCCTGCCAATGTAAACAAGTGCGGGTGGGCATCAAGTGCTTGCAACATGGCATCGCCATTGGCCTGCAAGTGGTCAGTATTGCCTACCAGAGTGCAATGCGCTGAGGCGTCACTCAGGTACAACGTGGCACTGACCAGATCGGCAGGGCGCTTACGGGGGTACACGCTGCCCACTGACACCACATTTCTCTTGTTTGCATGGTGGTACCTCTGCTCCCGAAATGCCGCTGAAATGGTGGCGGCAGGGTCTACGCAAGAAATGCGGTGCGGGTCTACTAGCCCCAAAAAAGACTTGAATACCGTATCCACCTGCCAGGGGGTATTGAACACTACCCGCGAACTGAGTGCAAAAGCTTGCAACCATTGCGAGGCATATGCCAAACCGTTGTCGCGCGAAGAAGCACCTTCATGCACCCAAAAAACCACGGGCAATGCGGGTGCTAGCTGGGCTACGCGCTGGTGGTCAATCAAAGTATTCACCACTGCCACATCGTAGTTGGCGGTGTTGGCGTCGTCCACCACGCCCACGCCGCTGTCTTGCAAATAGGCTGCCAGTGGTTCGTTGCCGCTGTACAGCACGTCCGCAGCACCGCCGGTAGCTTTGATGGCTACCAGCAGACGACACAGACACAACGCTGCGCCATTGGTACCAAGAGAATGGGTAAGGGCAAGTACGCGCATGGAAATAGTGCTGTGATGGTTGTGCTGATTGTCTCAGGCGGAAAAAGATCGCCGCTGAATCTGGGCAAGTGCTTGTTGCACCTCACTCACCACATCGGCCCAGACGTCGGGTTGCGCCTGCCTGAAGATGCGCATCGTGGGGTACCAAGGGCTGTCAGTGCGGTCCAGCAACCACCGCCACTCGGTCTCAAAGCGGTTGAGCAGCCAGACCGGCTTGCCCATGGCACCCGCAAGATGCACCACGGCCGTATCCACCGCGATGACCAGATCCAATTGACTGACCAAGGCAGCGGTTTCATCAAAATCAGTCAACTCGGTCGTGAAATCCAACAATGCAGTGGATGAGGGGTGCGATTTTTGAAGACTTACCCACCGCACCTCTTGCATAGAAAAAAGAGGGGCCAATTGCTCCAAAGCCATACTGCGTTTGGCATCCATGGCCAGTCCCGGCGCACCCGCCCAAGCCACACCGACCTTAAATACTTTTTGAGGAATACGCTGCCGCAGTATTTCACCCCACCGCGCTGCTTTCTCTGGCGCTGCATTAAGGTAAGGCACACGATTGGGCACGCTGTTAACCCGGGTCTGAAAAGCCAAGGGCAGCGACATGAGGGACGTATGCCACTGCCATAGTGAGTGATTTGTTTCAGCGCTGTCAAGCACCTCCACTGTGGGGCCCAGAGAGTGTTGAAGCAAACTTATTAGAGACGGCGGGCACACCAGACTGACCCTTGAGAAATGGCCAGCTGCCAAAAGCAGATACCGGCAGAACATCAACGTGTCGCCAAAACCCTGCTCTGCAAACACGAGTAAAGAATCACCGGGTGGGACGGGCTGGCCAGTCCAATGCGGCAAATGACAGTCGGGTGGCATGTAATGGCCACTGCTGGCCTCGCGCGCACCTGACCAGCGTGCCTCGTAGCCCTTCCAGCCGGTTTCCCACTCGCCAAGCGTTAGGCACACCAAGCCCAGATTGAGTTGGGCCAAGGGATTGTGCGGATCGTGCTGCAAAGCTTGCAGGTAACTTTGCTTGGCTTCTTGCCAGCGCGCCATGTGTTGCAACATGAAACCGTGGGTATTGAAAATAGTCGCGGCATTGCGCGCCTCAGCCATTTGCAGAGCACGCTGTAGGCTGGCAAGCCCTTCGGCATGGCGCCCTAAATTGAATAGCGCGCTGCCCCGATTGTGGTGCAAGTCGGCAAGATCCAAACCCAGCGCAAGAGCCTCATCAAAGGCAGCCAATGCACCGGCAAATTGCCCCTCTACATTGCACTGGGTGGCTGAGTAAAAGAGTGGATAGGCAAGGCCAAAGGTCTTCGGCTGATCTACGATCTTCCGGTAGGTTTGGAGTGCTTTGTCCAACACAATTGACGGCTCGAGCACAGACGCATTCACAATAGTTCGACTTTCTCCAAGGCACAATTTCAAAAATGACAAGTAGCCCACTACCGCCGCCTATTTTGCAACGGCTTATAGACGCTGAGCGCCTTCGACTTGCAGGCCAGTTGGCAATGGCAGAAAGCATTTTCTGCGAGGTTTTAGATAAGCGACCCGATTGTGACCCAGCGCAACACGCGTTGGCGCTCATTGCAGTGGCGACCCAGCAGCTACCCTTGGCCATTGAGTTGCTGGTCAAAGCCATTGCCATGCGACCTGATGTAGCGGCCTACCACCGCGATTTGGGAGAGCTTTGTCGCCGCTTGGGTAGGATTGACGATGCTATTCGTGCCACTGAACAAGCCTTGCGCTACACGCCACATGACGCTTCCGCCCATTACAACTTAGGGCTTGCGCTTGCAGAGGCCGGCAGACTTAACGAGACAGCGCAGGCATTTGCCACCGCTGTGCAATACGATCCATCGCACCACCATGCAATGGCCAATTTGGGGATTCTTTACCAGCGCCAAGGAGATAGGGCACGCGCTCTTCAGTGCTATCAATCCTTAGAAAGCCATAGTGCGGGTCTGGCTGCCCAATTGGGATTTACTTTCGCCGCAACGGTTGCAGACATCAACCCACCGAGCCTGCAAATGCGCGATACCGGCAGTATCCGGGGGCGTGGAGTATTTGCACTGCATACCTATGAGGCGGGTGAATTGGTAGAGGCAGCAGCAGTCGTGTTATTGAACGGTGCTTTTGAAACCTACCCCGTTGAACTGAAAACATATGTGTTCAATTGGGCAGCACTATGCGGTATAGGCCATGCCCACGCAGTTGTCTTGGGCTATGGCAGCCTATATAACCATGACAACCCTGCCAACATGCACTACGAGGTCGACCCGGCCAATATGGCAATCCGTTTCATCGCAGCTCGCAACATTGCAGCAGGTGAAGAACTCACCGTCAATTACAGCGGGGAAGGTGGGCGCGCAAGTTCTGACAACAACGACTGGTTTGAACGGCTACATGGAAAGTCCATGTGACTAATTTCAGACTATGCAAGCTCTAATGCAAGACGCCCAGTGGTTGGCGGCCTTGGCCCTGAGCCTATGGACAGGACTACTCGCCACAGCACTGGCAGCTGCAGGGGCTGCATGGGTGCTGGCTACTGTCTATGGCACAGCCCAGTGGCAGCACCTGACTCGCTGGGTGTCGCCCATGCTGGCGGTACCGCACGCTGCGTTTGCCATTGGGCTAGCGGTGCTTGTTGCTCCCAGCGGCTGGTTGCTGCGCGTGGTGTCACCGTGGGCCACTGGGCTGCAAGTGCCACCGCCTTGGGCTAGCACCCAAGA
>JBEANP010000104.1:0-9144 GCA_041165385.1 Pseudomonadota bacterium
AGAAAGCATTGGCTGAATTCAAGGGTGTGGGACGCCGTTTCCAGCGGTATGGCGATTTGGCACTGCCCAGCCGCGATGGCAAACCCGGTGGTGTGGTGACGCTGGTCGACGACTACGGCCACCACCCGGTGGAGATGGCTGCCACGTTGGCTGCGGCCCGCGGTGCGTTCCCAGGCCGTCGCTTGGTACTGGCTTTTCAGCCCCACCGCTACACCCGTACCCGCGATTGCTTTGAAGATTTTGTCAAAGTCATTGGCAGTGCCGATGCTGTGCTTCTTGGTGAGGTGTATGCCGCCGGAGAAGCGCCCATTGTGGCCGCCGACGGGCGCTCGCTGGCCCGTGCCTTGCGCGTGGCGGGCAAGGTAGAGCCTATTTTTGTGAATGACATTGCAGACCTGCCACAAACCGCAATTGACAGTGCGCAACCCGGCGACGTGCTGGTGTGTATGGGGGCTGGTTCGATCGGTGGCGTGCCTGCAAAAATTGTCAACTTGCTACAAAAAGCGGAGCTGTCTACGCAAGAGGGACGGGCGCTATGAGTCAATTTACTTCAAAAGTGAGTGCTACATTTGGCAAAGTTGCTGTGCTCATGGGTGGCGCCTCTGCGGAGCGCGAAGTGTCTTTGATGTCCGGTACGGGCGTGCTCAAGGCGCTGTTGTCCAAAGGCATTGATGCCCACGCGTTTGACCCCGCAGAACGCGACCTGGGTGACCTCAAGCGCGAAGGGTTCGAGCGCTGTTTTATTGCGCTGCACGGCCGCTTTGGTGAGGATGGCACGGTGCAGGGCGCACTTGAGCTTTTGGGGATACCGTATACCGGCTCGGGCGTGATGGCGTCTGCTATTTCCATGGACAAGGTCATGACCAAGCGCATTTGGCGCTTTGAGGGCCTGCCGACACCGGCCTGGTTTCAGGTTGGCAATGCTGACCAAACCCGTGCCGCATTTGCCGCATTGGGTGCCCCCATGATTGTGAAGCCTGCGCGTGAGGGCTCGTCGATTGGCTTTACCAAAGTCATGTCACCGGATGAATGCGATGCCGCTTATGCCGCCGCCGCCCTTCACGATACGGAAGTACTGTGCGAACAGTTTATTGCGGGTGATGAAGTGACCTGCCCCGTTTTGGGTCCGACAGATGCGCCCAGAGCACTGCCGCTTATTCGCATCGTGGCCCCCGATGGCAATTACGACTACCAAAACAAATACTTCACCGATACCACCCAGTACCTGGTGCCTGCTGGGTTGCCCGCTGGCGAGGAAGAGGCTATTGCCGCCATTGTTTGCAAAGCCTACCAAGTGCTGGGCTGCCGCGGTTGGGCGCGGGCTGACGTGATGATCGATGCCACCACACGCCAGCCGTATTTGCTGGAAATCAACACCTCCCCGGGCATGACTGGGCATTCCTTGGTGCCCATGTCGGCGAGCGCTTGTGGCACCAGCTACGAAGACTTGTGCGTGCAGTTGCTCGCGCGCACCGCATTGGACGCAAAGCACTAAAAATATGCCTTCCGCCATGCCAACGCCCATCGACGTCAAGCTCATGAACATGACCACATGGGTCTTGGGCGTAGCGTTTGTCGTTTTGTGCGTTACGGCATTGACGCGTGGTGTGTCCCGCTTGGCCATTTTTGATATTGCCGGCATTTCTGTCAGTGGTGAGATGAACCACAACAACGCCGTTACGGTGCGTGCCAATGTGGCTCCAAGGTTGAGCGGTACTTTTTTTACCGTGGACTTAGCTCGCGTACGCGCTGTATTTGAGTCCTTGCCTTGGGTGCGCCGTGCAGTGGTGCGCCGAGACTTCCCGAACCGCTTGCGCGTGGAGCTGCAGGAGCATCACCCCGTGGCTTATTGGGGATCTGAGGGAGATGTTCGCTTGATCAACAGTTACGGTGAGGTGTTTGAGGCCAATGTAGGCGAAATTGAGCAAGACAACTTACCCAAGCTCAGCGGGCCTGATGGGCAGTCGGCCGAGGTGTTGGCGATGTACCGAACCGTCGCCCCATTGTTTGAGAAGGTGGACCTGCCTGTTGACCAGTTGGAAGTGTCCGGTGGAGGCAGTTGGCGGCTGCAGCTAGACAGCGGTGCAGCTATCGAGATGGGGCGAGGCGGTGTTGACGAAGTCAGCGCCCGTGTGAATCGCTTTTTGAAAACGCTCACGCAAGTGACCTCGCGCTACGGGCGCCAGACCAGCGCAATTGAATCCGCCGACTTACGGCATGAAAACGGTTACGCCATTCGGCTGCGCGGTGTGAGCACCGTGGTGGCAGACGTCGCAAAAAAATGAAAATACAAGAGTAGGTGCAACATGGCTAAAGAATACAAAGATCTGGTCGTAGGGCTCGACATCGGCACCGCCAAAGTCATGGCGGTAGTGGCCGAAGTCATGCCCAACGGAGAGCTGAAGCTGGCAGGTTTGGGCATTGCGCCCAGCAACGGTTTGAAGCGCGGTGTCGTGGTCAATATCGATGCCACCGTGGCCAGTATTCAGCAGGCTTTGAAAGAAGCCGAGTTGATGGCGGACTGCAAAATCACCCGCGTTTATACCGGCATTACTGGTAGCCACATTCGCGGTATCAACAGCAGCGGCATGGTGGCCGTGAAAGACCGTGAAGTAACCCAGGCCGATGTGTCCCGGGTGGTGGAGACCGCCAAGGCCATTAACATCTCCAGTGACCAAAAGCTGCTGCTGGTGGAGCCACAAGAATTCATCATCGACGGCCAAGATGTGCGCCAGCCGATTGGCATGAGCGGCATCCGCTTGGAAGCTAAAGTGCACATCGTGACCGGCGCGCAAAGTGCTGCGGAAAACATTGTCAAGTGCGTGCGCCGTTGTGGCCTGGAGGTGGAGCACCTTATGCTCAATCCGCTGGCAAGCAGCTTGTCGGTGCTGACCGATGACGAACGCGAGCTGGGCGTTGCATTGGTGGATATCGGTGCGGGCACCACTGACGTGTCGATCTTCACCAATGGTGCGATTCGCCACACCGCTGTGATCCCAATCGCAGGTGACCTGATCACCAGCGACATCGCCATGGCCTTGCGCACGCCTACCAAAGACGCGGAAGACATCAAGGTTGAGTCCGGCCATGCCAAGCAGTTACTGGTCGACCCAGAAACGCAAGTGGAAGTGCCAGGCTTGGGTGACCGTGGCCCGCGCATGCTGAGCCGCCAAGCACTGGCTGGCGTGATTGAGCCCCGAATTGAAGAAATTTTCAGCTTGGTGAACCAGGTGATGCGCGAGTCTGGCTTTGAGGAAGTGCTGTCCAGCGGCATTGTGTTGACCGGTGGCAGCTGCATCATGCCGGGCATGGTAGAGCTGGGTGAAGACATCTTCTTGAAGCCCGTGCGCCGTGGCATACCCAAGTACAAAGGTGCGCTGTCGGACATGGTGGCGCAACCCCGTGCGGCTACCGTGATGGGCTTACTGGAAGAAGCCCGTTTGGCCCGTTTAAGAGGCTATAAAGTAGCCCAAAAAGCCGGGTCCATGAAGACAGCGTTTGGTTCGGTCAAAGACTGGTTTGTGGGGAATTTTTAACCATGAAACACAGACTTTGGCTTGCCCGGGGGAGTCCGCCTTCATAGCCGCACCCCAACACAACAGAATTCACAAATAACCGTATCAATTTAATTCTCAGGAGTACACAACATGGCCATCGAAATGATTGAAGAAGAAGCTTTCAACCAAGGCACCCAAATCAAAGTGATTGGTGTGGGCGGCGGCGGCGGCAATGCCGTGGAGCACATGATTTCTACCGCCGTGGGCGGCGTGGAATTCATTTGCGCCAATACCGATGCCCAGGCCCTGTCTCGCAGCACAGCGCACAAGACCATTCAATTGGGTGGCAGTGGCTTGGGTGCAGGCAGTAAGCCAGACAAAGGCCGCGAAGCTGCCGAGTTGGCTGAAGCCGACATTCGCGCTGCTATTGAAGGCGCGCACATGTTGTTCATCACCGCCGGGATGGGCGGCGGCACTGGCACAGGCGCTGCGCCCGTGATTGCGCGCGTAGCCAAAGAAATGGGCATCTTGACCGTGGGCGTGGTGACCAAGCCGTTTGACTTTGAAGGCGGACGCCGCATGAGCAACGCCGATTCTGGCTTGGCCGAACTCGAAGCCAATGTCGACTCCCTGATCGTGGTGCTCAATGAAAAGCTGCTCGAAGTGCTGGGGGACGACATCTCCCAGGACCAAGCCTTTGCGCATGCCAACGATGTGCTGAAAAACGCCGTGGGCGGTATTGCCGAAATCATCAACGTGCCTGGCCATGTGAACGTCGACTTTGAAGACGTGCGCACCGTCATGGGCGAGCCCGGTAAAGCCATGATGGGCACCGCAGTGGCTAAGGGCCCGGATCGTGCACGCATTGCGGCTGAGCAGGCAGTTGCCTGCCCACTGCTCGAAGGCATTGACCTGTCCGGTGCCAAGGGCGTGCTGGTGCTGATCACCGCGGCCAAGGGCTCCTTGAAGCTGTCAGAGTCCAAGCTGGCCATGAACACCATTCGTGCCTACGCATCGCCCGATGCGCACGTGATTTACGGCACCGCTTACGATGACGCCCTGGGCGACGAAATCCGCGTTACCGTCGTGGCCACCGGTCTCAGCCGCCAAGGCTCGCGCCGCACAGCCCCACCGCTGCAAGTGCTGCGCACCGGTACTGATAACGTGCCTTTTCATGTGCCTACGATCACCGCCATGGCAGCGGGCAATATCAATATGCCTGTTTCCGGTGGCATGACCCAAACCGATTACGGCAGCATGGCTACGCCCAGCGTCTGGCGCCGCCCCAGCGACCGTACCTCTGCGGCCGCCAAGGTCGATGCGTTGTCCAGCGGTGGCATGGACGACTACGAAATCCCCGCTTTCTTGCGCAAGCAAGCGGACTGATTGCGCCCCGGTAAAATCAAAGCGTGCTGAAACAACGAACCCTTAAATCCCTGACCCACGCCGTAGGCGTAGGCCTGCACAGCGGCCAGCGTGTGGAAATCACGCTGCGCCCCGCTGCGCCGGACACGGGCATCGTGTTTCGTCGCATTGATTTGCCCGACCCGGTGGATATTCGCGTCTCCGCTGAAGCGGTGACCGATACCCGCTTGGCCTCCACCCTCTCGGTTGGCAGTGCCAAAGTGCTTACCGTTGAACACCTCATGTCTGCCTGCGCTGGCCTGGGCGTGGACAACCTGTATGTGGACATTACCGCCGAAGAAATTCCCATCCTGGATGGCTCGGCAGCGTCGTTTGTTTTTTTGCTGCAAAGCGCAGGCATTGAGCTGCAAAACGCCCCTCGGCGCTTTATCCGTTTGACCCAGCCTGTGGAAGTGCGCGAGGGCAGTGGGGCCAATGAAAAGTGGGCGCGGCTGGAGCCGTTTCATGGCTACAAGCTGCAGTTTGAAATTGACTTCAAACACCCTGCGGTGGATAACACCGGCCAAAGCGTGGAGTTTGATTTGAGCGTGGGCTCGTACTCGCGCGACATCGCGCGGGCCCGCACCTTTGGCTTTACCAAAGACGTGGAGATGATGCGTGCCAATGGCTTGGCCTTGGGCGGTGGACTGGACAACGCCATCGTGATGGACGACTACAAGGTGCTCAACGCCGACGGTTTGCGCTATGACGACGAGTTCGTCAAACACAAAATCCTGGATGCCATGGGTGACCTGTATTTGGTGGGCAAGCCTTTGCTGGCCAGCTATACGGCGTTTCGCTCTGGCCACGCGCTTAACAACAAACTGCTGCGCGAGTTGCTGGCCCACCCAGAGTGTTGGGAAGTGGTGACCTTTGACGACGTAAAGCTTGCCCCCACAGGGTTTGCTCAGCCTGTACGCGCCTGGTAGCAAAGCCTAGCGGCTGCGCCCCGCGCGGTACGACGCGGTGTTGGTCACCTTGCCAGTGATGGCATCCAATCCTCCAAGCCCCTCTGCATTTGCCAAGCGCGCCATGGCTTTGCCCGCAGTGGCGTGGGTAATAGCCAGGCCCAGTGCATCAGCCGCATCCGGCCCAGGCAGCCCGGGCAGCGACAGCAAGCGGCGCACCATCTCCTGAATTTGCTCTTTCTGGGCGCGGCCATGGCCCGCCACGGCCTGCTTCATTTGTAGGGCGGTGTATTCAGCCACCGGCAGGTTTTGCGTCACCAGGGCAGTGATGAGCGCCCCTCGCGCTTGCCCCAACAGAAGCGTGGACTGCGGGTTGACGTTGACAAACACAATTTCTACCGCCGCACAGGTGGGTTGGTAGCGCTGTACCACCTCGCCAATGCCATCAAACAGCACTTTCAGGCGCGCGGGCAAGGCGTGGGTGTCCAGGTGCTGGGTGCTGATGGTTCCACTGGCTACATAGGCCATGTCAGCGCCGTGCACGTCCACCACGCCAAAGCCAGTGGTGCGCAAGCCAGGGTCAATACCAAGAATTCTCATGCTATAAATTTAGGAGCTAATTGCGCATAGCACAAGGGGGCTAGAGGCCAAAATACCATTTGGCGGAATGAAAAAATACCGGCGCTGCAAAGCACAGAGCGTCCACCCGGTCCAGCAAGCCCCCGGCTCCAGTGACTGATATGCCTTGCTTGCCCCAGCTGGGAATGCCCCGGTCGCGCTTGAGCGCTTTCATCACCAGGTGCCCCATAGATCCCGCAAAGCAAGCGATAAAACTAAAGACGAATGCCGTGCCCGGAACCCATGGCGTAATGCCCGCTAGCAGCGCGCCGAACACACTGGCCACCAGCATGCCAATCCACCAACTCGGCCAGTTAAAGCTTTGGCTGATGGCAGGGGCAGCGGGCGGGCGTTGTAGTTTGCGAGAGACCAGGTGCTGCGTGACCATGCAGGTCTGCACCACCAGCACCAAGAAGAACACCATGAAAGCGTTTTTGTTGTCGTAACCCGGAAAGTCCAGCATCAGCAGGGCAGGCACATGGCTCATGCCGTAAATGCACACCATGATGCCCCACTGTAGCTTGGCATTGCGCTCCAGAAAGCGCTGCGGATCGTTGGCCAGCGCGCTGGCCAGCGGCAGCGCTAAAAATACATAGACTGGGATGAACACTGCAAACAGGTCAAAGTGTTCCGTGCCCACCAGCCAGTACTGCATGGGCAGCACAGCAAAGAACACCAGCACCAAGCTGCGGTGGTCCCCACGGCGGGTGGGGGATAGCGTTAAAAACTCGCGTAGCGCAAAAAATGACACCAGGCCGTAAAGCGTCAGCGCCACCACATCACCCGCAATCCAGCCGACCCAAAACACCATCACCATTAGCCAGCTAGTGCGAATTACGCCGTTGATGCTCTTGAGGTTTTGGTGGCGCTGCTCGGCCACCGCGTCATCCGCGTGCTCATTGATGGACAGCACAAACGTGGTGATTCTGGCTAGCAGTAGCACACCAAACACAATGATGAACAGCGCACCGATCTGTTGTGTAGGCGTGAGGTTCTTGAGGTAGAAATACATGGGGGTGCCGTTTTAGGTTTCAGACGTCACGCAATGCCATGACCGCCAGACGGGCACGGTCCAGAAACGCCCGCCGGTCTTCGCCATCACCCAGCGCAATGGGCGCTCCAAAGGTGACCGAGCACAGCACGGGCACGGGCACCACTTCGCCCTTGGGCAAAACGTGTTGCACGTTGTTAATCCAGGCGGGCACCAGCACGGCTTTGGGGCACTTCAGCGCCAGGTTGTAAAGCCCGGCCTTGAACGACTGCGGTTCTTCAAAGTGACCCCGCGTGCCCTCGGGAAACAAGATGATGGAGTCCCCATTGCCCAGAGCTTCCAGCAGTGGCTCCAACGGGTCTTCGTCCGCCACGCGGTCGCGTGATACGTAGATGACGTTGAACACAGCCGAGGTGAGCCATTTTTTGAATGGCGATTGGGTCCAGTAGTCACGGGCTGCGATGGCGCGAGTTACGTTGCGCAACTCGTGGGGCAGTGCGGCCCAGATCATCACCAGGTCGGCGTGGCTTTGGTGGTTGGCAAAGTAGATGCGTTGCTCTGCCTTGGGCGGGCAGCCGTGCCAACGGGCTTGTGCACCGGTGAGTACGCGTATCAGCCCCAGCAAAAAAAGACCCATCAGTTTGGCAAGCATGGGGGCGATGATACAGATAGGAATTAGAGGCCCGGCATAGTTAAATTCCGTATTTTCAAGGACCGAGTGCAAGAAGAATGGGAATAAAATTTCTGACAAATATCAGCTGGGACAAATGAAGTGACCTCCATCGAACCTGATCCCAGCGTCCATCGCGTGCGGCTGTTCCATGCCAGCTTGGTCTGGCCACTGCAAATTGAGCAGCGCGCGCACCGCGCCACCAAAGCGCAGCACTGGCAGGCTTTTGAGGAAACTACCCACACGCATCCGTGGAAGCGGATAGATGATGAGTTCACGGACGACCCGAGCCAGTTCCGCGAGCGGCACTACCGCGAGTTCGTGTCTTTTTTGCCGTATGTGCAACGATTTTTATACGGCGAAGGCCGCTTAGGCCAAGCTGCCGGTCGAACCGGCGGGGATTCTCCACTGCACGTCTTCCGCCGCAAGGACATCGCCAAACTCCGCGTCACCCTGCGACCAGGGCAGCAACCGGTCGAGCTCGACATTGTGCATGTCGACCTTTACTTTTTTGACGACCTTGACCTGGTCCAGTTCAACATAGAGGTGCGCGCCTGGGATTTGCCCCTGGCCACCGTACGCGACATCCTGTTTCGCTTTGGGCGGGCCTACCCATCGGGCTGGGATGAAAACGGGGATGGTGTAAATAACTCACACTCTGCCGAGTGGATCGGTGCAGATGGCGAGGTGATTGCGTGTTCAGACGCTTCTCGCAGCGACAAATTCCTCCCCTTTGTTTGCCAACACCGCAGCCCCTGTATTTCAGAACATTGGGCCAGCCTGTTGCGGCCCCTTGTACTCGACCACTCGGATGAGCCCGGTGAGTTGCGCTATCGGCTGATCGAATACCACCGCATGCCGGTGATGGCGTATTTATCTATGGATCAACCGCGCGCGCTCACGAAAGAAGACTGGATTCGCATTGGTTTGGCCTCGACACTGCATCCTGATGAGCAGTTGCCGGTCAATGAGCCCACCATTGGAAACTTTGACAGCTTGTATTGCCAGGATCGGTTCTGGACCGACAGCGCTGTTGGACCCAACACCCGCTTCATC